>PXAP01000083.1 GCA_003567115.1 Bacteroidota bacterium | reverse complement strand
TCAGTATTAAACTTATACTGATTATAAAAGGATAACTAATAACAGGTTATGGATAAGACAGTATTACTCGAATCAAAGATTGAAAGTCTTCAGATCGTTGAAAAAATCATTGATGAAATATTGGAAATATATACAGGTAATAACGGATTATATGGAAATATTTTGATCGCTACATTAGAGGGTATTCAGAATGCAATTATACACGGCAATAAATATGATCCATGTAAGAGGGTTAATTTAAAATTAGAGATTAATAACGATAAACTGACTGTCATTACCAAAGATCAGGGTGATGGTTTTGATTTTGAAAATGTGCCTGATCCAACCTCCCCGGAAAATTTAGAATTAATAACGGGAAGGGGAATCTTTTTAATGAAAAACCTGTCAGATCAGTTAAATTTTTATGACGACGGCAGGGTTTCAGAGTTAGTATTTAATTTAACAGGTGGTATTAAAAATCGATAGTATAATTATCATTTGTAAACAACTGGTTAATGTAATATAAAAATCCACGTTTCTGGTGCGTGGTCATTTTGAAATTCTCGGAAATCCTCAGGATTATGGATTAAATATCCAATTTCAGTTGACTGGCTGTAAAAAAACTGTATATTTATTCGCCAAAACCCCTGGCATATCAGATAGGTGTCGACATGAAAAAAAATCGGCCGGAAAACTCATAACTGAAATTCTTTGTTTCAGAATGCTGACAGAAGAACAAAATCTGATTGTTCAAAATGCTTCCCATATTGTTTCTTATGATGCCGGTGAAGGACTGTTCAAGCAGGATACTCCTGTCTCCCATTTCATGTATGTACAATCAGGTCTGATCAAGATTTTCAAGGAATCAGTTTCAAAAGCAATTACCCGGACGCGTTGCTGAAATGCTTCTCTTCTTTTCCCGGAAAATATATAACAATCAGACTTTCAGTCTCCCTTTTTCACGCAGGGAATTAGCTGAGTTTACAGGCACAACCAAGGAAAGTATGATACGGACGCTAGCCGAATTCAGGCATGACAAGATCATAAGGCTGGATGGTAAAAAAGTCGAAATTATCAGTCCTGATATCATCCATACTCTTAGCCGGTTAGGATAATCCGGTGCACCTGCCTTGGATAAAGGATTAATATATCCATAACAGCGGTCTCAGAAGGACAAACTATTAACACCGGCACTTCGGGATTAAAATTCTGAGAGTAAGGCAAGTTCCGGCTCAGGATTATTCAATTCGTTATCCTGACAGATCCCTTCCATCAGGTTATATTCTTTTTTTATTTTCTCTGTTGCAGACAATCCGGCTTTTGCAAATTTTTTACCAACAGTGATGCCGGAATATGATTTGATATAACCAATATTTTTCACATACTTTATGCTTTTATATGAGGACAAAAGTCAGGACAACATACCTTGAATTAGGACCGAAAGACGAGTTTTTGCCCAAAAAAGGCTACCGGGAACGACTGGTGGTAAAAGAGGTTGAAAATGACATTTATCTTAATTTTGTTTTTTTTGCCGGGGTTGGACTGCCCTGGAGGTGGTACAGCAGGCTTCGATGGACTATAGAGGAGTGGGAAGAGTATTTTTCATCCGGAAGGGTAAAAACATTCCTGTGTTTTGACTCCGCCAGACTTACAGGTTATTATGAGCTGGAATTTGATGAAAACAATGATACTGAAATAAAGTTTCTGGGAGTGTTTCCAAGGTATCTGGGGAAAGGGCTCGGGGGAATGCTCCTTTCACATGCAGTAGACAGTGCACGGAACTGCAAGGCAGAAAGGATATGGCTTCACACCTGCACAAATGATTCCGATGCTGCGCTTGGTAATTATATAGCACGGGGGTTCAGGATCTTCAGGGAAGAGGAAGGGTATGAAGATGTGCCTGGCAAGGATGATCTTACAGAACTGGTTTCCGGCTTTTTCAACCGTTATATAGAACGGTTCAATGATACGGATTAAGAAGCATGTGCTTGTTGAATATTGCTTTGATTCGGGCTGAGTTGCAGATTGCCTTTCCACCGTTTTCCTTAGCCCGGTTTGCTGTAGGTTGACAGAAAGCAGGTTCTGGATAATAGCTTCAGTTGCTTCAGGAGTTGCAATTATTTTTTATTATTTTCGAATTACGGTTATTTCAAAAATAATGCAATGTTTGAATACAGATTGCGCGATTCAGCGGGGGAGATTAAGGAACAGGCCAGGGAAATTATTAATAGCCCCGTTTTCAGTTTATTGATGGGAGATATTCCCAGTATGATCATTATAATGAATCACAGGCGGCAGGTTATTTATATGAACCGGGAATTTTCGGAGGCGGTAAATGAAAAAGAAAAAGACGAAAATATTGGTCTGAGACCCGGCGAGTACCTGCATTGCATTCATGCTGCCAATTCAGAATATGGCTGCGGCAGCACCGATTTTTGCAGGGTGTGCGGCCTTTTCAATGCAATTGAGAAAACCGCCAAAGGAAGAAGGACTTCGGGTGAGTGCAACATAACTCTCAGTCACGGAGAAACACTCACATTCAGAGTTTATGCCACTCCCTTTAAATTCAAAGGACACCGGTATATCTTTGCCTATTTGCAGGATATAAGCGACTTTAAAACCAGGCAGCTTCTTGAGAATATATTCCTTCATGACATTAACAACTCCGTTACTGCTCTCAACGGGTTGAATGAGTTAATGGATGATTTTTCAATGGAAGAGACAAAAACTATTATCAATGAGCTTTCCACCCGCCTTACCGATGAGATACATTCCTACAGGCTTATTACCGAAGCCGAAAATCATTCACTTTCTGTGGTGGTTTCCAGGGTTGATATTGATGATCTTATAGGAAGCATAATTAAATCAATGCTCAATATCAGAACTTTTCACCATCGAAAAATTGAACATAAAAAAACGGGATTGGTTATTAACACCGATGAAACACTTCTCAGGAGGGTTCTCATAAATACTATTAAAAATGCCCTTGAGGCAAGTACGGATAACCAGGAAATAAAGGTATATTCCAATTCCGGGGATAACGAAAAACCGGGCTTTTTCAACATCAATGTCAGAAGTTATCCTCTTATACCCAAAGATGTCCAGCTTCAGTTGTTCCAGCGGGCATACTCCACCAAAAGTCCGGGAAGGGGCTGGGGCACATACAGCATACGTTTGCTCACAGAAAGGTATCTTGGGGGCAGGGTTAGTTATGTTTCCAATGAAAAGCAAAGAACTTTGTTTACCATAAGCATACCTCACCTGAATAAAAATGACTGATCAGCCCGGGGACTTTTTTACAGTATGTCGTATTGCTGTTTGTCCGGTACGGACTTAACCCTCCATCGGCTTGGGAGAGGGGATATATTTATAAAAAGATCCTGCTATCAGCTCTTTTTTTGCTCTTCAACCAATTCATAGCACCTTACCCAGTCAATATCAAGTCTTGTCGGCAGACCGGTTTCGGAGCCGCCGTTATCCACTCCCGACCCGAGCAGAATATACATCGGCTCCCGGGGAAGCCCCTTATCAGATGTTTTAACAACGGTATCGTTAATTTTCCAGACCAGTCTGTCAGGATACCACTCGAGGCGGAAAATAAAGAAACCCCTGGAGAAATCAATCCCTCCTATATCATCGGATCTCTTCCTTATTTTTGTATCCTCCCTTTCGTCCCAGTAAGAGTTAAATTCAATTCGCTTTTTATTCTTCCCGGAGAACCTGAATATATCAATATGGGGGATCATTTTTTCTGCAAGTATACTGAACACATGATAAATGAGCGGTGAGTCGTGCATTCTGACCTTGGCTTCAAAAGCACCGTATTTCTGGCTGTGGCTCTCCCCGGTATTTACCATTCCCGATGTATATTCAAATTCCTTTGGGAAAAACCCGATTTCCGGGTCCCATGCCTGGCCGGTAATATTTTCTTTCCTGGTATAAAGTTTCAGTTGATTGTCTGTCACTTCATGATTATTGCCTTCAGTATAATAATGTTGGTCCTTTGCAAGTGAATAGCTTTCTCCCAGCAATTTTTTACCCCAGAAGAATGAGGTAAGCCATTTACTTTTATCCAATTCGTTTCCGGTAAAATCATCCGAAAATACCAGCTTCCACTTTTTCAATTCATCAAATTTATCTGACTTTCTGAGCTTATTGTACCATTTTAGTTTCCAGGATTTTTTTAGTTCTTTGTATTCGGTTAACTGCTTGTATTCGGCTGATTTTTTGAATTTGCCGGGCGATTTAAGATACTCTTCAGTCTCCTTGAATTCATCGGAATTAATATAGTTTTCAAGTTCTTTAAATCGCTGCATTTCGGGCGAGTTATGCAGAATGCGGAAGTATTCCAGATCTTTTGAATTCTTAAGTTTGTAATAAGCCTGTATCCCGGGTGATTTTTTAAGGGCTTTGATCTCTTCCTGGTTATCCTTTCCGGCTGCTTCGATCTTTTTGATCTCCTCAGAGTCGTCAAATTTTTCAAAATCCGGAAAATACTTTGAGGAGACGAATCTTAAATAGCCTTTGAAGGCCGGTGATTTTTTCATGGATTTGTACTCCTGCAGTTTATTGTAGGCGTCTGATCCTTTGAAACGTTGATTTTTGATATATTTTTTCCGGTCTTTAAAATCCTGTGAAGTTACAATGTTTTCAAGTTCCTGGAAACGCTGGGGTTCGCCGGATTTTTCATAATTCAGGAATTCTTCATACTCCTTTTTGAGCTTCATATCCCGGGCTTCAATTCTCATTGTTCCAGGCATTAAGCCCAGTCTGGATTTTAATCCGAACTTAAATTTCCGCATGAAATTTGCCATCAGCTTAAACTTTTAATTTTTAATATATTATAATAAATAAAGATAAAGATATAAAAATCTTATTTACAAATTTACATGAAAATTTTTTCAGTCAATTTACACACAGACGGATGAAAAAATTTTTATGTTAAAGCGAAGCGGTTCATCCTGTAAGTCAAAATTTTGTATTTTTTGAACAAAATTTTGGCTTCTTGTTTTTTACAGGATAAATACCTTCTCATACAGCTAAATTTTTTGTCAGACTCTCATCTTTTCCCCGCCGAAACTCAGTCCCTTTGAATCATGCATTCGTGTATAGCTGATAAAAGCTGATCAATCTGAATCGGTTTTGTGAGATAATTGTTACATCCGGCCTGCATGCAACGTTCCTTCTCTCCGTTCATCGCGTAGGCTGTCTGAATAATCACCGGCAGATCCTTATTTGTTTTCCTTATTTCCTGGAGTATATGAAAACCATCTATATCGGGCATGTTCAGGTCAAGCAGCACCAATGACAAATCACCGCCGTTGCTGATTATTTGAAGAGCCTCTTTGCCTGTGCCGGCCCAAAGTATCTTTGCCCCGGTTTCTTTGAGTAAAGCTTCGATAAGCCTGTAATTTACTTCTATGTCCTCTGTAACCAGGATAGTATGTTCCTTAAGGCTGGGATATTCTGCATACTTTGGTTTAGTGGATGTTTCGCCCGAGGATGGAGTAACAGGCTGATAGGGGATGGTAAAAGAGAAGCATGACCCACTGCCTTTTTCAGATTCGAGCCATATTGAACCTCCCATAAGTTCTACCAGACTTTTTGAGATTGATAGCCCCAGTCCGGCTCCCCTGTGGTTTCCTGTTCTCTCATTATCCGCCTGCCCGAAACGGTCAAAAACCAGCTCATGTTTATCTTCCGGGATGCCAATACCTGTGTCTTTCACATAAAACAGGATAAACCCGTCACTTCTGATCCTGAATCCAAACTCGACACTTCCCTCTTCAGTAAACTTAAAAGCATTGCTTATTAAGTTGGAAATAACCTGTCTTAACCTGTTGCCATCGGTAAAAGTGCATATTTCCCGGGAAAAACTTTCTTTACCGAGAATAAACCTTACTTTGCTCTCCCGGTCTTTTATTTGAAGTTTAAATGATTCGTACATCTCTGTCAGCAGGGAGTTTATATGACATTTTGCCGGACGCATCATTATTTGCCCCGCTTCTATTTTGGAGATATCAACTATATCATCAATAAGCTGAAGAAGGACACCGGAATTCTCTTTAATAATATCTGAAAAACTCTTTTTTTCGGAAAGCGGCAGTTCCGGATCTGCCAAAAGACCTGAAAGACCTACTATGGCGTTCATTGGTGTTCGGATCTCATGAGACATATTGGCCAGAAAAGCAGATTTTAGCCGGTCACTCTCTTCAGCTTGTTCCTTTGCCCGCAGCATCGCATCCTCAATCTGTTTACGCTTGCTTATATCATCCTTTATGGCCACGAAGTGAGTTATTTCACTTTCCCTGTTTTTAATGGAAGAGATGCTGACAAGTTCCCAGAACAGTGTTCCGTCCTTTTTTTTGTTGAGGATCTCACCCTGCCAGTCTTTTCCGCTCTTTATTTTTATCCACATGTCCCTGAAAAATGTCTTATCGTGCTTTTGTGAATTTATAATTTTCATATTCTCTCCCATAACCTCGGCAAAGCTGTAGCCTGTGGATTTCACAAATGCAGGGTTCACGTATTCAATATTGCCGGCTGAATCGGTTATGATAACACAGACCGGGGAATTTCTTATTGCTTTGGAGAGGATCCTGAGCTTGTATTCAGCCTCCCGGCGCCGGGTTATTTCTATTGAAATTCCTCCTATCTGTAAATCTTCATTCTCTTCCCGCATGCAGAATTTATGAGTCATATAAACCCTCTCTTTCCCGTTCTTGTCGGTTAGCACCTCTTCAACCATTACACTCTCACCAGCCAGAACTCTTTTGTCTTCATCCACTATCCGGTTTGCCGTTTCCCTGTCAGATATATTGTAAGGGGTTTTGCCCAGGCAATTGGATTTTCCGAATATCTGGTCCATGTATTTGTTCAGGTAAACCGGCCTGCTCTGGTCGTTTTTAATGAACACGCCCAGGGGAAGGTCATCCATAAAGTCTGCAAACTGTTTTCTTGTTCGCAGGATGGTCTGCTGCTCAGCCCTTTGCCAAAACCTAATCAGGGGTATGTTATAGGTATGGTAAAACAGCATTGAAACCAGCAAGGCGGCCAGAACTGTAAATACCGTCGCAGCTGCCATAGCCAGATGGCTGTTATTCAGATATGCAACTACCAGGATGAAGCTGAGAAATGCTGTTGATATTAATATAACTGCCATTAACGACAGAACAGCCCTGAATTGTGTCTTTTTCTTTAGTTGCATCTGCGCTTTGTTAAGTATTATTCAATATATAAAACCCGATGGTTCCTAAAAAGTTTTAAGGAACAAGGCAAATGAAATATTCAGAAATGAACAAGTCCAAGAAAGTCAAATTTTTTTACCTTATGAAATTTATTGTTCTGAAAAGACCCTGTTTCAGGAAGTTATTTATCAACAGTAATGTCCTGCCATTAAAACCGGCATTGTTAATAAAGTTATTAAATATATTTATTAACCCTTTAACAGAATATAACTTTTTATTCAGACATATTTTATAGAACTTTGACATAACATTAGAAAGCCCGGAACGGATAATTTTTTATTGTAAAATTTAAAACAGAATGGTTATGATTAAAGAAATTTGGAGATATGTAGGGGTTGCAGTTCTTATATTTACAGTGTATGCATGTAATGACGATGATAATGATATTGTTCATGACATAGAACCCGGCACCTTTCAGGTTACTGTCAGTGGTGATGTGGAAGCTGAATTTGAAGGCAGTGCAATGTTTTCTGAATATGAACACATGGAAACAGGCGAACAGTTTTTTATATTGGGCTTTAGTTCCACTACAGAAACAGAAATGTTTAACATGTGGCTGGCAAGAACCGGTATGTTTCCCGGTGATGACACTTTTGACATTCAGCAATTAAATTTTGAAGAGTTTGAAGAGGAAGAGTGGTATTTTCAGGCCGAAGAGTTTGTGAATTTCAGCATAAAGCAGGTTAACCAGGAATATGAGATGTATTTTTCCGAGTCCGGTACAATTACCCTGGAAATGACCGGAGATAATACCGTAACCGGTGAGTTTGATTTTAGTGCAACCGGTTTCCTTTTTGAAATAGAGAATGGGGAAGCAAAGAATGAGGAATTCAACGAGGATGAATTGGAGGTTAATTTCAGTGGCAGCTTCAATGCCATGCCAGGAGAAGTTCCAATTCCGGAATTTTAAACCCGGCCTTGCAGCAAATTAATGCGGCAGTCCGGTATTTAATGTAATACGGCAGATCCAGGTTCAATCCCGGGGTGATGGTATAATTCCTCCCTGATCCTGGCTTCTTCCAGCCATTGGGGTACCACGTTATTCAGGAATTCCGCCTTTTGATGGCGTATCTCCTCCATATTGAGTCCCAGGAGCTCCTGGGCCTTTTCTTTGGTTGAATAATCCGGCAGTTCGACCGGCTGGGGAACGTTGTATTTGCTTAGCAGACGGGAAAGGAGCACCCTTGCCTCCTGTGCCTTATCAATAGATGTGGCCAGAACCCTCAGCGACTCGTTGGGAGAATGTATGCCCATACCGTTTGCCGCTGCCACCCAGTCCCATCGCCACTGAGAATGCCTGATAAGTTGAAGAATTGCCTCCATCTCCTCTTCTGTGGCCCCTGCATCCCAGGCAATTTTAGCCTCCAGGTGAATCCTGGCCAGATGTTTCTCTGTTATTCGGCGCAATTCACTCACTTTATTCTGCCTGTCATAAACATTCTGCCTCAGTGTCTCTTCACTTTCCCGGTGACAGACCTGGCATGATCCTTCAATATTATTAAGCGGGCTTTGTATGTGATGATTGGTATATTTCAATCCCCCCTCCCTCCTGTAGGGCATATGGCAATCGGCGCAGGCAACACCCCGTTGGGCGTGCACACCTGTTTTATAAAGTTCATAGTCGGGATGCTGGGCTGCCAGCATGGGAGCACGGCTCAAACCGTGTACCCAGTCGGTGAAATCGTAATTATCAAAGAATCTCTCCATATCATCGGCGCTGAAGCCTTCATCCCAGGGGAAAACCAGATAATTGTCCTCGCCGCGAAAATAATATTCAACGTGGCACTGGGCACAGACAAGGGAACGCATTTCCTGGTGAGTGGCATTTTCTATGTCTCTTCCTCTTCTTTCAAAAGCTTCGGCAAGAGCCGGCCTGGTGATCCTCAGGTTCATAGTTTCCGGATCGTGGCAGTCCTGGCAGCCAATGGGGTTGACCATCTGGCTGCCCAGATCCCTCCAGTTTCTGCTGTAAAACTCCCTTATACCGATCTCATCCATTACCCTTGGTACATCGGTGCTTTTGCATGTCCAGCAGGTTGCCGGCTGGGTTTGTACAGTCCGCAAGGTATTGTGCAGATCGGTAACCGAATAATAGTGTCCCCTCCCCTGGTTATAGTCCCTGGCAAAAGCATATCCTGCCCACATAATAACCAGCTCCGGATACTTTTCGAGATAGTCAATCATGGTGGATCCGTAATATTTGCTTTCAAATGTGGTATCAAGAGTTTGCCGGTAAGATTCATACTGCCTGGGAAAATTCTGACCCCACACTTCATTTCTTGGTTCAAATTCGGGGATCGGTTCCACCATCTGAAAATACAGTTGGGCCTCGGTTCTTCTTTCAACAATCGACGCCGCGAATAATCCGATGATAAAGACGATAATCACGGTGCCAAAGAACAATACCCAGTTTATCCAGGGTTTTTTTTTCGAAAGCTCTTTTATTGTTGCCATATGGTTGAGTTTTTAATCTTTGTTGTGCTCCGGGAACAGATCTGTTTTTCGATATTTTTCCTGTTCTTTGCGCCTGATCAGATATGGTTGCACACTTATTTTATTTTTTTTCTGTTCGCTCAGTTGCTTAATAATCTCTGTATTGAGGGTTTTCCCTGTAACTTTTTTGCATTAAATGATTAATCTTCTCCATTGTTGAGAAAAGTTTTCAGCCATTCCGGGGTTACTGAAGGCAGGCGCGGCACAAGAGAAAAGGGTGCGGATGAAAGGCTCCTTACCGTTCCGTGGGGTACATCCCGGTGGCAGTCCCAGCAACGTGTTCTCTCATCTTCGGCAGGAACTTTTCCGGAAAATTCAACCAGCCTGGTCATCTCCACCATTTCCTGGTGGCAGTAAATACAATTTTCCTGGACTACCCGGGTTCCCCGGGTTTCTATCCGGAGAACCTGCGGTTCGTTTCTCATGGTAAATACCCGGGCATGTCTTAACCCGTCGGTACCCTTCACATAATACTGCCTGATAAAATTGTCCTGTGGCACGTGACATTCAGCGCAGGTAGCTGTCTCACGGTGACTGCTTTTTGCCCATGACGCATAATGCGGGTACATCACATGGCAGTTGATGCAGGTTTCAGGCCTGTCGGAGATGTAGGAATGAGCCTCTGATGAGTAAAAAACCAGAAGTGCTATGCCTGTGAAAGCTCCAAGCATAATAACAACGGCAGGTTTCCATCCGGGAGGGGGCTCAAGGATTTTTAAAAACCGTATTATCATCGGAGCCATTGATTTATCTTTTCAATATTTTGGCGGGGCAGAAAAACGAAAGTAATGATTGCAAACCTTCTTGTTGACATCTTGCAAACCCCCTGATAGCGTTATTCAAACTACCTGCCTGCATCTTTCAAACTTTCTGCCGGCATCCTGCAAACCTGCCTGCCTGCATCTTTCAAGCTAAGCAGTACCGAATAGTCCTTTATAACCAAAAATATTAAAAAAACAGTAATGAATCAATAACCAGACACTTATTTGAAATGAATCTAACCTGATTAAGAATTAATGAGGCTAATAAAATCCGTAATATAACGAATCTGATAGAATGCTAAATATAAGGTATCTTAACCGGAATTCTCTGATTGCTACCGGTCACCTGGCCAGCATACATCAACATAGAAAGCACCGCGTGAAGTTCCGTCACTCCCTGTAAGACATGCCCTTACCCCGGTACCTCCGGTCCGGGCAAGGCTTCGGGCCGATCCCCCCGCTTGCTTCACAACGATTTCAAGGCAACCGTATCTCCAATTTTGACATATGCTTCGGGCCGATTCCCCCGCTTGCTTCACAGAGGGTTTTCTTTCATAAATCTGATCTGCAACATGCAGGTGAACCCGGTTGCAGTATGCCGGGGCATAATCACGGTGGGAAAAGGCTGCTATTGCGGCTCTTTTATCATAGTGAGAACCATCTTGTACTTTTCCACAGCTTTTAGTGCATGAGGGATATTGGCAGGCATTATAATAGAATCGCCTTTTTCAAGCTGGTGTTTTTTCCCTCCTACGGTTATTTCGGCCTTGCCGTCAACAACCTGTACCAGGGCATCAAAGGGGGTAGTGTGCTCACTCAGGCCTTCTCCCTTGTCAAAAGCAAAAAGAGAGATGTTGCCCGTATCGCGCTTCAGCACATTTTTACTTACAATTGCCCCTTCGGCATATTCCACCTCACCTTCGAAACGGAATACTTTGTCTTTATCAAATTCTTTCCGGTCCATCATCAATGGTTTTTATATTTAAATTCGGTGCCTGCAAATTTTTTCTCTAAAAGTGAGCTTCCCTTTTAAGTGCTCTTCAGGTTATAAATCCCGGATCCGGAGGTTATATCCTGAAGTACGATCATAAGCTTTTCTCTTTCATTAAAAGGAGAAAACACCTGCTAATACAGGCAGGTTAAAAATACACCGGAGGAAGATTCCTCCCCCCGGTGATAATCATATCAGTTCAAAAACATTTTTATATCCTCATCAGGGTTAGTTATGCCGCCGATCCCGAAATGATCAACCAGCACCTTTGCCACGTTGGGCGAAAGGAATGCCGGCAGGGTGGGGCCGAGGCGGATGTTTTTTACTCCAAGTGAGAGAAGTGCCAGCAGGACTATTACCGCTTTCTGCTCATACCATGCAATATTGTAGGCAATGGGAAGCTCGTTGATATCGTTAAGCTCAAAGATCTCTTTCAGCTTCATGGCAACCACTGCCAGTGAGTATGAGTCATTGCACTGTCCGGCGTCAAGCACCCTCGGTATGCCGCCTATATCGCCAAGGGGCAGCTTGTTGTAACGGTATTTTGCACAACCTGCGGTGAGAATAACGGTATCTTCCGGCAGCTTTTCTGCGAATTCGGTGTAGTATTCACGGTTTTTCATCCTTCCGTCGCAACCTGCCATTACAAAGAATTTTTTTATGGCTCCGCTTTTAACCGCATCCACAACCTTATCCGCCAGTTCAAACACCTGGGCGTGTGCAAATCCTCCCACTATTTCGCCTTTTTCTATTTCAACCGGAGGCTTGCATTTTTTGGCATGCTCAATGATTGCTGAAAAATCTTTTTTACCGCCCTTTTCGCGGTCGGGAATATGTTTAAATCCGGAGAATCCTGCTGCACCTGTGGTATATGCGCGGTCACTGTATGTGGACTTTGAAGCGGGAGGAACAATGCAGTTGGTTGTAAAAAGTACCGGTCCGTTGAAAGTTTCCAGCTCCTCTTTCTGCTTCCACCATGAGTTGCCGTAATTGCCCGCGAAATGCTTGTATTTTTTGAAGGCAGGATAGTAATTTGCGGGCAGCATCTCACTGTGGGTATAGATATCTACCCCTGCATGTTCGGTCTGCTCAAGCAGCTCCTGCATATCTTTCAGGTCGTGTCCGCTTATCAGTATGCCGGGATTACTTCCGGTTCCGATATTTACCTTGGTTATCTCCGGATTTCCATAAGCTGAAGTGTTGGCTTTGTCCAGCAATGCCATTGCCGTAACCCCATGTCTGCCTGTTTCCATTACCAGCGTAACCAGCTCATCAATTGTAAGGTCGTCACGGGTTGTTGCAACCAGTGCTTCCTGCATAAAACTATACAATGCAGGGTCTTCATGGCCAAGGTTCCAGGCGTGCTCGGTATAGGCAGCCATTCCTTTTACTCCGTAGATTATCAGTTCCCTTAGTGAGCGGATATCTTCATTCTCAGTGCTCAGCACACCAACGGTTTTTGCTTTTTTCTCAAACTCGCCTGGAGAAAAGGCCTGCCATGTAGCCGATTCATGAAGAGGCTCATCAGGTGTGATACCCTCTTTTTCAAGTTCGAGTCTCAGCTTATTCCTCATTTCCAGTCCCTCCTGGATCTTTCTTATAAAGACATCCCGGTCGAAATTGCCATTGGTTATAGTGGCAAAAAGGGAGTCGACAATGAACTTGTTGATCTTCTGATTCTCTTTGCCCGATTTGCGGGCAGTGGTAGTATAGATGGAAAGGCCTTTCAGTACATACATCAGCACATCCTGCAGACCTGCAACATCATCGTTTTTGCCGCAAACTCCCTTAATGGTGCAACCTGTGTTTTTAGCCGCTTCCTGGCATTGATAACAAAACATACTCATAATTTTAGTTGGTTTTAATGGTTAATAAAAATATATTATTTAGTTGATCTTAAGCCCGCGTGGGGCGATAATGTCCTGGCGGGGCTTTGCCCGAAAGGCATGCCGCAGGTGATTGTTTGTTCTCCAGGATATCCATCCGAAAATTTTATCCGTGAAGCTTCCAGCACCCTGCTTTTCGTTTAGCCGGGTTTGCCCGCCGTCAGGTGTAAAGCCTGTAAGCATTTTCGACGGAAAAACCGGGGGTGTTTCCGCCCGCCCGGAAAAGATTTGGAGATAAAAGCTTTCTGCAAGGCAAAGGTGTATTGACCGTCAGTTTTTGCCCCAAAGCGGGGAGGATCTTTCAGGGTTTGGTGAAGCCGGTCTTATCCCTTTTCTCCGTTACGTCAATCTGTTTTTCCTCTGCCACCAGACCCAGCATGTTTACAAGAAGCTGGAAAAATGTACCCACTCCCGCAATTGCCATAACATATATGAAAAGCTTACCGAAAGGGACCAGCAAAAAGATGGCTACGTTGAACAGAGATAACCAGACGCCGGCACACCATGGACAGGTGATGATAGCCTTCAGTGAGTCCCCCGGTCCGGTTCCCTCGAAAGAGCGGAATATATCGCGCACCAGCTTAAAGATGCGGTCGTATACCATCAGCCGTGTCATCCTGTAAGTGGCAATGCTGATCAGCAGAAGCTCAAAGATACTTACGTCTTTAACCACTGTTCCCCTGTCTCTTAGCAGAATTCCTAAAGCAATAAGTAAAAGAACGAATACAAACATTGACACTATGTTCCAGATCCTCTCTGTTTTTGAAATTTCCATTTTTTTTGTCGTTTAATCAATTATAATTATCAAATCTTATACCGGCAAGCCCGTTTCTTATATCTTCCTTCATGAAACTGCTGCCGGGTTTTCATTTGAATAACCGGCCTGAATGATTCAGGCTGTATAAATTCCGATTAAATTAGACAAAAAAATTAAAATTTGGCCCATCGGAGGCCTTTTTGTCAATATATTTTAGCAATTAAAAGAATGTGTCAGTTAAAGCCATCTATCGTCAATAATCTCTCCCCTCACACTCAGGGTAATTGATTTTACCGGCACCTTACTTTCCGCTGCCCCGGCTGCCGCAACGGCCATCTGTTCAATCCCGGAGCAGCATGGCACTTCCATCTTCATAACTGTCAGTGTGTTAATTTTTGCATCATTAATCAAACTGACCAGTTTTTTATGATAGACCTCCTTATTTGCATCCAGCTTCGGGCATGCAATTGCAAGCGTTTTCCCCCTGAGGTATTTTTCATGAAAATTTCCCAGGGCATAAGCCACGCAATCGGCTGCCAGCAGCAGATCTGATCCCGCGAAATGAGAAGCGCGCGGGTTTATCAGGTGCATCTGCACCGGCCACTGCATAAGCCGGGATGCTGCACCACCGTCCCCCGCTCCGGAACCATTCTCATTCATGGTTTCTGACTTATTGATGCCATTGGAAGAGGATGTGGCGAAACTCATTGATGCTGAACCGGGGCAGCCGCTGCCTGCACCGGATACCGGAATGTCCGCATGGTGATGTCGACGGCTTGCACTGCCGCATCCCTCCCCAGGTGACGCCGGGCTGTTGACGGCTTCAACAGCGCTCTTTTTTTCAATATTTTTCATTGCAGTTACCGGCTTCTCTCTGGTTGGATTGTACTGGTGAACATTTTCTATTATTTCCCTTACGGGGAAGTCAACGCTTGCTGAATTCTCCGTCAGCCATTCAACGGCCTGTCTCAGGAAAACAAATTCACCGTGGTCTTTAAGATGTTTCATATGTGCAGTAACCACATTTTTGCCTTTTTTTACCATCTCCTCCATCACCTTCAGCTCATCGTAGGCCTCTGCCTCCCGAAACTCAATTTCCATTGCCCCCTCCGGGCAGTGGCCAGTGCAGGCTCCCAGACCGTCACACATAAGCTCGCTTATCAGCCTTGCCTTGCCATCAATTATCTGCAGGGCTCCTTCGTGGCAGTTGGGTATACATAATCCGCATCCGTTGCACTTCTCTTCATCTATTTTTATGATTTCCCGTTTCATTTATAATTTTTAAAATAAATAAGTAATTAGGTAAAAGAATACTCAAATATATATTAAAAAAAATTATTATACAAATCGTAACGGAAAAAATATTGACTTCATTAATGTAAATATTTGCATCTTAATGAAAATCAGTGCTCTGGTATCTTTGTAGCGAAAAATATTTGTCCCCAAAGTTCAAAGGCTCAAGGTATTTCAAAGTTTATGAATTAATCGGGCAGGTTAAAAATTCAAAAAAGGTAATTCCATCCGCCAGGGTCATATTGCAGGTCATGGTTCATATCTCTTTGACCGGGAATACAGGGATGATCATATATACTGATCCAGAGTCTGTTTCCGGAGGTGGTCCCTGAACTGTCTGGTCATCTGGTTGGTCACATTATTCATTATGCATTTGTCGAAGGGACATACCGGTTTGTCCAGCGGACACGGGGTAATCTCAATGCTTCCTTCTATTGATTCATATATTTCCAGGAAAGTAATTTCCGAGGGATTTTTTTTCAGGGAGAAGCCTCCGCTTGGACCCCGGTGGGATACCAGGTAGTTATTTTTAGCCAGCCTTTGCATGATCTTGGCCACATGATGCCTGCTGGCTCCTGTCCTTTCTGCTATATGAATGACATTGACAGAGGATTCTGACCTGGCAATAAGGATCATTCCATGCAGGGCAATTGAGGCTGCTTCTGAGAGAGTGACTACTTTGGACATTTCAGAGTTTTGGATAAATATTTTGATGTAAGGTTAAAATCCACGTCATTAAAGCGTGGTCATGTCCTTGCGGGGCTTAGCCCGAAAGGCTTGTGTGATTTAAATAATTCGCGGTGCGAAACAAAAATCAGGGCTAAAGCTACCTCCTGCGGTGGTGGATAGTCCGATTTTAGCGAATTTTTTATCTGCGCCGGCTGTTATAAATAATATTACAATTATTGAAACCTCATCATATAGCTGGTGAATCTTTCATCGAGCCTGCCGGCAAGTTCCTCCTGGCCGAATGTCCGGCTCATGCGAACCATCTCGTTCATCAGCTGCAGTGAGGTGCGTTTTTCATTATCCAGCTGTATGGCAAGCCTCTCCGGAAATGACAGGTAATAATCCATCTCGCCGGCAACATGCTCAAAATAACCTTCCAGCAGTTCATTGCCCCTGGCGGGGACATCTGCCAGGTAATACGACTCTGCAACCGACAGCATCATGAACTCCCAGGGCACCCTGTCCACCGGCATAAGTTCCATGCAGCGGTCCAGCACCCTGACAGCCCTGAGGGTATCGCCCTCTTCGGTAAGCGCATTGGCAAGCCTTGCAAACTTGTTCCTCAGCCTCAGAATACTGAGAGTGCGTATATTGTAATGACAGAGATGTACATCGGGTTCATTCATTCTGCCCCAGTCAAACTTGTTCATGAAATTGTCATACATCACTTCCGTATTAATCCTGCCATACTCAAAATCATTCCCCTCGGTATAAATGGGTACAAGCCTGTATGCAAAACCTTCAAGCTGGAAATAATTTTCCAGTCCCAGCGCATCCTCTGTTCCCCCGCTGACAAAATATACGGGCCTTTCCCAGTTGTTGTTTGCAAGAAAGTCCAGTAAAACCATCTGGTTTTTAACCAGGTATTCTGCATCAATCTCCCAGTCTATCGACTCTACAATCTCATCTTCCAGCTCGGGCGGTACGGTGTTGTTCTCTATCACCTTACCGGCATCGACACTCATGCTGAATTTTCTGGTCGGTATGTAATCTATCCTCCGCCCTTCCGCAACACGCAGCTGGCTGCCTTCGCTGTCGTCGGCAATAAAATCAACCACCTTTCTGACATCAACAAAACCATCAACGCGGTCAATCATATAGATCATGTTATTGGTCCCGTCCACGTATTTATGTCTTGGCAGAGACAGAGGAAGGGGGGGCGAGTCATTCTTTCGTCTTTTCATTTGCTCTATGTACCATTCGGCATTGAGTAGCATCAGGTTGGCAACCCTGACGTCTGTACGCTCTTCTTCCACCTCCTGTGCATACCAGAGCGGGAAGGTGTCGTTATCGCCATGGGTGAAAATTATGGCATCGGGCTCGCAGGTATTCAGGTAGTTGAACGCAAAATCCCTGGCTGTGAACCTTCCCGACCGGTCGTGGTCGTTCCAGTTCTGTGAAGCCATCAGTACCGGTACCAGCAGTAAGGTGGCAACGGTTGCAACCAGGCTGCTGATCTTAAGGGGCATCTTTTTTTTACGTAACCATTCAATAATGGCCAGCACACCCATACCTATCCATATACTGAAAGCCAGAAAAGACCCAGCATAAGTGTAATCCCTTTCCCTGGGCTGCAGCGGATGCTGATTAAGATAGATAATTATGGCAATGCCGGTAAAAAAGAAGAGCAGCAGAACAACCGTAAAGTCGTTCTTGTGCCGTTTATAATGAAAAAACATTCCGATAATTCCCAGTAGCAGCGGCAAGCCGAAATAGGTGTTTCTTGCCGGGTGGTTGGCTATATGGTCGGGAAGGTTATCCTGCGGTCCCAGCCTCCATGAGTCAATAAAAGGAATGCCGCTGAGCCAGTTTCCCCTGAGTATCTCCCCATGCCCCTGCATATCGTTCTGCCTGCCTGCGAAATTCCACATAAAATATCTTCCGTACATATGCCATACCTGGTACCTCAGGAAGAACCTTAGATTTTCGCCAAAGGTGGGAAGGACCCTCATTTCAGTTTCCCCGTCAACGGTAACCCTGACCTGCCTGCCCTCTACCATTCCCCATCGCTCGTATTCGCGGATGTGTCTCGGGTTGGTGCTCCACATACGGGGGAAAAAGCCGGTGAAGTCTTCGTGATACTCGGCCTGTATCCTCGGATTGGTTTCCACGTAGCGGCCATCTTCCATAATATACTGCATCCTGCCCTCTATCGTGCCCACTTGAGGAGCGCTGTAGTACCGGCCGTAAAGCAGCGGATTCACCCCATATTGTTCGCGGGCAAGATACGATATCAGCCTGAATACATTATTTGGCGAGTTCTGGTCCATTGGCGGCCCTGCTGAAGAGCGGATAACAACTACCGCATACGATGAATATCCTATAAGTACCATGGTAAGACCCAGTATGACCGAATTGAGCACAGGCCTGCGATTCTTGTGTGTGGAATAAAGACCCCAGATAAGCAGCCCGGCCAGCAGGGCAATAAAAAACAACACCCCGCTGTGGTAGGGAAGGCCGAAAGAATTGACAAAAGCAAGTTCAAATATGCTGGCCAGTCTGACCACACCGGGAAGGATGAGATACACAAAGGCTCCCAGAAGAACAACAGATACAATTGATGCGTATATTATGCCCTTGCGTGAAACCGGGTATTTGCGGAAATAATAGACAAAAACTATGGCAGGTATGGCCAGCAGGTTAAGCAGGTGTACCCCTATCGAAAGACCCATAAGGTAGGTGATTAAGATAAGCCAGCTTGCCGAATATTTCTGGTCAGCTACATTTTCCCATTTAAGGATTGCCCAGAAAACAAGGGCCGTAAAAAGCCCGCTTGTGGCATATGCCTCGGCCTCC
>PXAP01000275.1 GCA_003567115.1 Bacteroidota bacterium | reverse complement strand
TTTGTTTGTTCCGTTTAAGCCAATACCAATGTAAGGACCAAAAGTCCCGTATATTTTTACATCGCCCTCATCAAATGATACTTTTACAGATAAAGGGATGTCAAGATAATAAAGATCAAATCTGCCTTTACTTTCAACAATCTCTAAATAGTGCCAATTTTCAGCGTATGGATCTGCTATCCAGATTGCCTCCTCACTGTGCTTGTACCCTTTGTTGGAAAAGAGCAAACCAGTTTCTAATGAAACAATATTATATAACGGAAATTCTGCTGTTGCCCCAAGACGAAAACCAGTCTTCATCTTGTAGAAATCATCGCTCCAGTCTTCATCATTAAATATCCAAAGCATATTGGTTAAATTCAGCCCAGCCTTCAGGCCGAATGTCTGGGCGAATGATCCAGGTGCCATGACAAGCAGTAATGCTATAATAATTATTTTATTCAAAGGTTTCATCCCGAGATGATTTTATTTATTAAAGTGGTTTAATTGGCTTCGCCGATCTCACCAGATAAAGCTTCGCTTTACGGGTTCAATTTCCCGATACTCTGGGTTGGAAATAATAAATTGCATCGATCCTTCGGGGTTCTGCCCCGGGATGCTTCATTTTTATTGCCGGATAAGATCCAGAAAAGGACCCTCTGGTTGATGCCGGTTTTCAATTCATTCTTCTTTGTATTTTGCTAACAGGTCAAACTTGCCATTTTGATAATTTATGTGTGTGTGAGAAACATCTATTTCCTCTCTTCGCTGTAGTCAAATCTATAGCTAAGGCCCAGGGAAAACTGAAACTGGCCGGCATTTCTTAAATAATATGGTGCATCATCCGGTAAACGGCCCCACAAAATAAAGGGCTCAATCACAACCTTGTTTTCAATTGGGAAATATCCCGCCAGGTAATAATGCATTAATGTAGTGCCGAAACGTGTCTGGACCCCGCTTTCTGAACCAAACACAGTACCAATGCCAAGTTGGTGCCTGAACCCGGGTAAGGCTGATGGAAATTGATTTGCAAGTCGATAATCGGCAAAAAAAATATTTTCCGGGCCAATCCTTGCATAAAATCGCGGGTAAACCTGCATGAATTTGCTTGCTGATGGGGGGAAGGGATAACCAACATCCAAATTTTCCGTTACATACCTTAATTCACCAAAATGCACACCACCACCAATCCCTGCCCATTTTCGATCATAACTGATATATGGTGAAATCCCGAATAATAAATGGTTTTTCTTTGTATTTTCAGATAATTTCGTCTCGATGTGTTGACCTCCGAAAACGTTTAAGCCATATGTCATTTTTTCATTAAAGTCTGGTATTTCACGGGTTATGTAATACCCGGCACCTGCCAGTTTATAATTTTGTTCGAAGTAATCTCTGTCGTAATCCCCACAACCGTAATCGACCTGATTATAATTATTGAATTTGCCTGATCCAAAACCGGCGCTAATTGATTTGTATGTTTTTGTTTTTACCCGCCAGAGATCCCGGGGATATTCCGGCACAGTCTGAGCCATTATCACGATCGGGATAAACAGGCTCGCCAGGTAGAGCCATCGGTATGGGGAGTAGTAAAAATTACGGATAAGCCTTGATCCCATTAACGTGATGGCAACAAATAAATTTATGGCCAACGCGAGCATTTCCGGATAGGTGAACCAGTTTCTCGCGGACCACAAAACAGCGGACATGGACAACAAAAACCAGAATGAATTTGCCATACCCAGGTCTCTCTTTTCATGGTTGCTATTTTGTGGCTCCGGCCTTGATTCCATTTTTACAGGTATTAAAATCAGCAGCAAGGAAACCGGCAATATAACCCATTGCGTTGTGTTGAGAATCCAAATTACTTCGCCCCCAAAAGTGTGGGCAAGGGGGTCTCTGAAAAATTCCGTGATGAACCTGACCATCGCGATCAGGATCATTGAACACCAGAATATGCTGCCCTTTGCCTTCAGATGTTTCCGCAAATAAATGAGAAGAAGTACGCCCGCGATTAAACCAATAAGTTCATACAGTTGCACGGGGTGGACAGGCAGTGAAGAATAATCAAAGCTGGTGATAAGGCCACTTTGATAATGATGGTAATGAGGCAACGCGTAACCCGGATAGCTGACCGCCCAGGGTACCGTGGAGATTTTACCGTAACAGCATCCCGTTAAAAAACAACCAACGCGCTGGATGGCAATTGCAAGCGGTAAGACCACAGCAAAAGCATCCAGGAAATTTTGCCTGAATCTCAGAAGGTATTTACCCGCAGCCAATCCCGCACCCCCCAGCAACAGTCCCCCGATCAAAGATTTTTTCGGTGCAGGCGGAAGTATAAAGGTTGTGAAGAACAGATCCCATTCCTCCGGTGTGTAGGTGATGATCTTGGTTCCAATGATAAAAAGGATCCTGGACATAAGCAATAGCAAGACCCATTTCATCATGGGGAATTTCCTTATATGGCCCTCGTAAAGCAGTAAAATAAGGGCAACCAGGAAGGCGAGATTGTAAAACAGTGAGAAATAGTGCCCTTCGGTTGAAATAAGAAAATACTCTTTCATGATATCAAAGATTAATCAAACTTAAATGGCTTCAAACAAAACTCTTTTGTTGCCGACATGAGCATTCGCATGAAACTTCGTTCATATTTAAGTCATTATACCATGATGATAGAGTAGTGTAATACAGAATCTCCGGTATTCAAAGGAGCACCTTTCAGGGCCAATGATTGTCCTCAATGCCGGCTGCAGCAAAAATCTCAATACTATTGTTTTCTTGCTTTGAGTATGCTATAGTATTGCCAGAAACAAGAGTAATTAGCCGGGAAATAGCTCCCGGGAGTATCATACATATCCTTATTGGGTTCATAATTTCTGGATTTTAGGGAGAGTTTTGTAACGTGTTACTATAAATACGGGTATAGCACTGAAATCCAGAAGGCAAAGTAAATGTACGATAATAATTCATAGAATGCAAATTTCCGTTGATTATTTTATCCGGATCCGGTATTTTCAGCCCCCATATACTGCACACGATCTTAGGCAGTAATATCAGGTGAAAATTAAGGCAGGATAAAGTATGAAATTCATGACGGCTTATTTAATTGAAATAGTCAAGACTTAATCTGACAGTTAGGGATTAAAATATATTTTAAAAATGAATAAACAAATAAAAGTTTAACCCCAAAATCTGTCAGAAATGAATACAGAAGTAAAATTAATCAAAATTCATCATCCGTTCATTTTAGCCTTGCAGGAATCGAAGAGGATATTAACTTTGCTGAAGCTGTAAATGGATCATAAAAACACCCCTGCTGTCAGATCAAGTCCTGACTTTTACAGTTTACACCAGCCGGCCAATATTGCCCGGCGAAAAATCCGGACAAATGAACTACCTGTCAATAGCCTGGAGAAACCTTTGGAGGAACAGGAGAAGGACCCTGATAACGATTGCCAGCGTCTTTTTCGGGGTTGTGCTTGCAACTCTCATGTATTCTCTGATGGATGGCGTTTACGGCAACATGATAGATATGATGGTCAAGCTCTCTACCGGCTACATTCAGGTACAGGATCCTGAATACAGGGATACCCCTTCCATCAATAATATCTTCTACCCGGATGATGATCTTATGGAAGGTATCGGGAGTACCGAAGGAGTCACCTCCGTGGCCAAAAGGCTGGATGCATTTGCGCTGCTTTCTTCCGGCCCCAACACAAGGGGCGGTGCCGTGATTGGCTTTGAGCCGGGCAAGGACAGCGAGACATCCAACCTGGCCCGGTGGATATCGCACGGCAGGTTTCTTGAAGATAAAGACGAGGAGGTTCTTGTAACCGCGAATGTTGCCAGCCACCTCAACCTTGAAGTGAATGACTCGATAATCCTGATAGGACAGGGATACAGGGGCGTGACTGCTGCAGGTCTTTACCCTGTCGGGGGAATTCTTACCTTCAGCACACCACAGATGAATGATATCGGGGTTTTTATGGATATTTCCCTTGCGCAGGACCTGTTTCAGACAGAAGGAATGGTCACCTCGCTTATGATCATGCTTGAGGATTATACTTTCGTGGAAAAAGCTCAACGTAATATAGAAGAATTAACCGGTGATCTGGTGGTAGTGAACTGGAGAGAGCTTAATCCGGAGCTGGTGAATTTTATTGAGGGGGATCGTGCCGCAGGGATGATTATGATATATTTTCTGTACATTATTATCGGTTTTGGCATACTTGGGACAGTCATCATGATGGTGGCTGAACGCAGAAGGGAAATGGCTGTTATGGTTGCGGTTGGAATGCAGAAGTACAGGCTTGGGATGATCCTGTTTTTTGAAACGGTTCTTATCGGTCTGGTTGGAGTTATTACCGGATTTGCAGTGAGTGTACCCATAATATTTATTCTGATCATGAACCCGGTGAGGCTGCCGGCCGATATGGCTGAGGCTTACATTGAATTCGGGATCGAGCCTTACCTTTATTTTGGAGCCGACCCTCATGTTTTTACGAGCCAGGTTCTGACCGTTTTTGTGATCACTTTGATTGTCTATTTGTATCCGTTTATGAAGGTTAAGAATCTTGTAGTTTCCAAATCACTGAAATCATGATCATTTCTGTATCATGGAGGAATATATGGAGGAACAGGACACGTAGTCTGGTTATATTGCCTGCGATCGGACTGGGTATCTTTGTAGGTGTCTTTGCTGTTGCGTTT
>PXAP01000029.1 GCA_003567115.1 Bacteroidota bacterium | reverse complement strand
TTATGATCCTGACAGGCCTGAAATAACATACTTCCATGTTAACCGGCCGTTTGTAATTGCTATAAAGGAAAAATTCACCAATTCCATAATTTTTATCGGCAGGGTTATGGAGCCCTGATATTTTATGGCCGACCGGCTGTTTTTCCCTCTATTGATACTTATGGTTATCAGCGTATTGTATATGGTGATGCCTGACCGGTTTACCAATCACCGTTTTATCCATGTATTCAAACAGGGGGCATTGCAGGTTGGATATCTTTTTTGTCCGCTACAGTTTGTTCATGATTCTCACTGCATCAATCAGGTCACTCTCGTTTCTGATCCTAATCCTGTGATCAGAGAAAAGATTTCTTATCTTTTCTTCCTTTCCGGGAATCAGATCATACATAACCGAATTTCTCAGTCTCGTGAATTTCACAAAACCATCATCGGGCAGTTTTAAGTAGTAGACAGGCCTGGGCTGCAGGACAGGCACTTCAATAAGTCTGTTGTTTTGACGGATATTCGTCCTGCCGGTTTGTTCTATCCTTCTGGACACAAACAGTGAATATTTATCCTCAACAACCTCCTGGGCAAATATTTCAGAAGTATCGGAGCTGTTAGCGGAAATTACTTTAATGTTTTTGAAAATATATGTTTCATCATTATTGGGGTCTGCCAGGGTAAATTTTTTGATTATCGGCTTATCAAGAGCTATTATATTGTTTGATGATATGTTCAGCCAGTAAAGCTGGTCGGTATATCCATTATACTGAAGCATTCTGTTGGAGGCAATATCTCCGTTCTTTAAAAAGATATCACCTTTTGTCCATCCGTCTATAAAAAACCGGCTGCCCGCTGTTGGCTTATGATAATCCACTATCTCACCAAAAAGTGTGGGAGTGTTTAATTCATTGATTATTTCATTTATATCAGGTGATTGGGCAGAAGTATTATTCTGGCAAAAAGAAAGGACTATAAAAGATATGATTATGCAATTTCTAAGCATGGCTGCTATTTAACTGTTATTGAAATTTTTCCTGAAAAGGGCTTGCCTGTTGTGGTTAAACCCTCAACAATGACAGAATAATCGCCGGGCAGGTCACTTGTATAGAATGAAATATCTGAAGGAATACCGTTATCCAGACTGATCGATGGATCCCAGAAGAGAGTCTCCCTTAAATCAGGGATAGCCGGGTCGTAACTTTCACCTTCAGTATATCTCCGCGGAGTGAAATTAACTTCAGTCTCCGGGGAACTGTCTTCAATTATTGTGTATTGCGGATTAAAAGGGACATAATCAGCCTTTTCCCTTTTTAAAAATGACACAATACCGCCGTTAAAAACCATGCTCCCGAACGACCACGGGACGCTTAAAACATCAATGGATGTGATATTATCTGATGGAAGGTCAATAATATCTTTCAAAGCCGGCACATGGACTCCATTCATGAAAAAGAGGGGCTCTCCGGGCATATATGATCCGGTCCTCGAACTTATCACAGACGCAGTCGGATTGTCTCTTCCTCCCCTGATTCGGATAAGCGGAACAATCTCCCTGACAATTTCAGCCAGATCATCAAGTTGCAGGTATTCGTCCGTATTAATGGTCTGGCAGGGGGTTCTGTATAAAAAAGGGATTGAATAGTATGTTTGAACTACCTGCAGGGGAGTGTAGTCATATTGGGCGGTATTGTATGCCTGTTGCACGCGTTTGAATGTAATCGCTTCTTCAATGTAAGCATGTATGTTGTCATGCAGAATGACCCGGCGCGGATCAAAAGGCAGGGGGCTGTACTTTTCACGAACAACAATCCTGTAATTTTCGATCAATTCTCCTGCATTGTAAAGCGAGATGTAGAGTGTCTTTCCATGGTAATATTCATTCTGCAAGAAATAGAAGGAGCCGTCAGATTTTGTTATGCTGTATTTCAGATTTGCAACAGAATTGTTAGCCGACAGGAAAACCGTCGCATCTGAAACCGGTTCATTGCTCCTGGCATCCAGGACCCTGCCGCTTATAACCGAACCGTTAATCTCGGGGATAATCAGCATCTCGGACTGGTTATCCGGATATTTTATGTTCTCACTTAATAATAATTTTGCCGGTATTAATCCATCGTTTGTGATTATAAATGCAGCATTTTCTAAATCTGAATAGCCGGATGAACTGTTTTGATAAAAAGTTGAAAGGATATCAGGTGAATTGAATAATAAATTTTCCTTTCTTGTTACAGTAAGTGAGGCAGAGGCAACATTATGATCTGAAGACCGGGTGTCAAATACCACACTTATCTTTTCTCTTGTATCATAGACCTCTTTATCTGTTTTTATATTGATTAAGTGGTTCCCGGTCAGGTTAATCCATTGAAAAGATGTAATTTCATTTTTATCCGAATCGGATATTACAAAATCAAGTGCCCCCTTTTGAAGATCAGACATCTTAACCAGTTGGTTTTCCGGTGTACCGGTTAACCGGATATATTGTTCCCAAAGCACATCATCATTTTTTAAAATTGCAATATGCCTCTCTTCTCCTGTATTTACCGTATCTGCCAAAGATATCAACATATTGTTCCTGTCATCGGCCATTATCTCAACAAAACTTTTGTCACCCTGGTGATAACAAATCCTTGCCAGCGGCCCTTCTGAATGGTATGGCAAATATTCAATAAAATCATTATTCTGACTGTGCTCAGGTTCTTCCCGGCTATTGTAACGGTTGTTGTTGATAAAATCGGTGATATGGCTGTCAAAACGGTTAATCACCATAAGTTGTTTTGAAAAGGGAGGGGTTTCATCAATAAGCATTATGTTTGTCCATCCTCTCAAATTGTATAAACCTGTTCCCAGGGTATCGGGGAGAACAATACTTCCCTGCAAGGTTTCATTATCAACCGTTATTTCATTTTCCGATACGGGGCTACCGTTTGCGCCGGACAATGCAATATATGTTATCCTGCTTTCTGCGGCAGCATAACCCGGACTGTCGCCCTGCAGATATCCTTTAAAAAAAAGCCTGTCCCCCGCAAAATATATGTCCCTGTCCGTGTGGATATAAATATTCTCCCGTGGAATATCTTCGACCGACAACCGGGGATTACCCGGGTTACAATGCCCGGGGGTATTTATAAAAAGGAGTGGAATTAATATTTGAATAAGATAATATGTTTTCATAGTCAAAATCCGTTAACCCAGAATGGAGGTATTTCGTTTTCCAGACAATCTGCCGGGGGTATTTCGTCATAAACATCAGAGGGCTCAAATAACAGTTCCGGAACCCGGGTAGGAGTTCGCAGTATGTATGAGCGGGAAGTTACCGATGAGGCCTCAAACAGTCCCACTGCCAGCTTGCTCTCATCATTTACGCAATATATATTTCCTGCAATCTGAGAAGGTACGGGGGCGAAGATGGTTTCATCGGAAGTAAGCTGCTTGTTGATGTTAAGGTAATAATTGTAGGTATCCTTGTTGATGCTGAAAAGTGATATCTTTATCAGCCGGGTAATGACAGAATGAATATCTCTAAGACCATATCCCTTATTATCGAGGGGAAGAAAGGCTGCTATGTTATTGTTAACATCCCCTGGCTGATTGCTTGCAGCGGGCAGGTTTATATTGTTCAGGCCTTCAAAGCCCTTCAGCGCTTTCCAGCAGAAGAAAAAATTCGGACCGCTTTCGTGCAGGTACAGCACCTTAACATCCGATTTGAACCTTATATTTGCCGGGTTGCTTTCATCTTCTTTAACTTCCAGGGTAGCATCAATACCTTTGTTTTCGGTTATAATCAGTCTCCCGCTGGTTGATTCACGGGTGCTGGTTCTGTAAGAACTGTCGGCTTTCAGCCCTTCTATTTCATAGGCCGGCAAAAGGGTTTGGGGATGTGACCTGTAAATATCTTCTTCTGTTGTTTCGAACTCCAGGGTATAGGTGTTTCCGGCTGTCGCGGACCAGCCGTATGATGATCTGTAGAGTCCCGGGCTAAGCTGGCTGAAATTATAAGTTAAGCCGTTTTCATCGGTCACAGTTACAATAGCATCCTCTACTGGCTCAGATGTATCTTTGCCGGGATATACAGACGTATATGACAGTTTTATAATGTACGGCCCGGGTTGATCAGTGATAAGGCCTTCTACGGCAATTACATTCGGTGCAGGATCAATTTCCGGATAATAAAGCTCTTTGCAGCTGAAAAGCAAGCAGATACCTGTGAACAAAAACAGCCTGAAAAGTATAGAGCTCATTTGGCAAAAGTTAAAAAGTAAAGTTATATGTGACGGTCGGCAGTGGCCGGCCGATTATATAAAGGTTGTAAAGGTTGTATCGCTGATAGTTGGTGGACTGAGACGCCACCGATCTTTCATAAAAGGTTGAATATACGTTTTTCCGTCCGTAAACATTTACCAGGGATAATGTCCAGCTGCTTTTCCATCTCCTTGTAACCCTTAAGGTGCCGTCGAAGCTCAAAGACAGGTCCAGCCGGTGATAATCGGGAAGGCGGTACTTATTCCGGTCGGAGAAGTAGGTCAACATCTCCCTGTCATGAGTATAGACAAGTTCGGGCAATGTAACCGGCCTGCCTGTGTTATAGGTGAATGTACCCCCCAGTCTCCAGCGCCTGCTCAGCTGAAGATTGGCATTTAATACCAGGTTGTGCGGCTGGTCGAAATTGGCAGGGAAATAGTTGTTGGCATTTATCTGTTCATCTTTGAACCGGGTGTATGTTTTTCGTTGCGAT
>PXAP01000185.1 GCA_003567115.1 Bacteroidota bacterium | reverse complement strand
TCTGATTTTGAAGATGCTCTGATAAATTCCCTGGCAGAAATCCACAATATGGATGCGATTCTTACCAATAATATTTCAGATTTTATCAAATCAGATTTACCGGCATATCGTCCGGTAGATTTTATTGCTTTGTTAAGGTGAACTCCTTCTATTCCTTTTGTCACTCATTCTTAAAAAACCTGGTTGGTTCTGGCTTGTCCAGGTTAGTAGCTTAAAATATAAATTCTTGCTTTTTGGGGCAAAATATCATTCAAACCCTCTTTGGTTCTGGCTTGTCCAGGTTAGGTAATTTAAAAGTAGCTATTTTGAATCTTCCCATAATCCGGGTTCAAAAAAATTTTGTATTTTCGCATCCCGGATCATAACTTATCATTTATGTTGCAGACATAATGGATTATAAACACTATCAATAGATGACCGGGAAATCATTCAACTCCAGTTTAGCAGCAGATACTCTGCACCAGCCAGTTCAGCTTATTCTGAAAGACGGTACTGTTTTCAGCGGACAATCATTCGGCTACCGGCAGAGCCTTTCAGGCGAAGTAGTTTTTAACACGGCTATGTCAGGTTATCCTGAAAGTCTCACCGATCCATCCTATAAAGGACAAATACTTGTGCTCACATATCCCCTGATCGGTAATTACGGAGTTCCTCCCATGAATAAGGAAGAAGGGCTGATGCGTTATTTTGAATCGGAAGGCATCCATATAAAAGCACTGGTCATATCCGAATATTCCATTGAAACCAGTCACTGGAACTCATGGAAAACACTTTCAAGATGGCTCATAGAAAATAAGATTCCTGCCATTTCAGGGGTTGACACCAGGGCACTCACCATCCATCTCCGTGAACAGGGAGTGATGCCTGGAAAAATTATCTTTGACAATGTGGATACTGATTTTGTTGAATCCGACAAGCTGAACATGGTGGAAAAAGTGAGTACCAAAAAAGTGGCCACATACGGAACCGGGAAGTACAAGGTCGTGCTGGTGGACTGCGGGGTTAAGGCTAATATCATCAAAAGGCTTATTTACAGGGATATTACTGTAATAAAAGTACCATGGAATTATAATTATTCTGACATGGATTATGACGGACTGGTTATATCAAACGGGCCCGGTGATCCCGGAATACTAACGCCTGCCATAGAGAACCTGGCCAAAGCTATTAAAGGCGACAAACCTGTTTTCGGCATATGTCTCGGAAACCAACTTTTGGCCCTGGCTGCCGGCGGAAAAACATTCAAATTGCAATACGGTCACCGCAGCCACAACCAGCCTGTCAGGATGAATAAAACCAATCGTTGTTTTATATCCTCGCAAAATCATGGATATGCCACTGATGCTGCCTCCCTGGGTGATGACTGGGAGGAGTTTTTCGTAAATCTTAATGACAATACCAACGAAGGGATAAAACATAAAAGCAAACCTTTCTTCTCAACGCAGTTCCACCCGGAAGCCTCCAGCGGTCCGACCGATACGGATTTTCTGTTTGACGATTTTATGGAAATGATCAAAAAAAGTAAAAAATGAATATCGACAGAAAAATAAAAAAGATACTGGTAATCGGCTCCGGCGCATTGAAAATTGGTGAAGCAGGAGAATTTGACTATTCAGGTTCACAGGCTCTCAAAGCACTCAAGGAGGAAGGCATCACAACCGTGCTTATAAATCCCAACATAGCAACAGTACAAACTTCTGAGGGTATTGCCGATAAAATTTATTTTCATCCGGTAACCCCTTTCTTTGTGGAAAAGATAATAAAAAAAGAAAAACCGGAAGGTGTTCTGCTGGCCTTCGGTGGACAAACGGCACTGAACTGCGGTGTAAGCCTGCATAAATCGGGTATATTAAAAAAATACAAGGTCCGGGTACTGGGTACTCCCGTCGAGGCAATTATGAATACAGAGGACAGGGAGCTCTTTGTAAATAATCTTAATAAAATTGGTGTTAAATCAATAAGCAGTACTGCGGTAACCAATATGCAGGATGCTGAAAAGGCAGCCGGGAAGCTCGGATACCCGGTTATAATAAGGTCCGGATATGCCCTGGGTGGTCAGGGCAGCGGATTCTGCAACAATTCAGAGGAACTTGAAAATCTTGCCAATAAAGCGTTTGCACATACTCCTCAGATCCTGGTTGAAAAATCACTTAAAGGATGGAAGGAAGTTGAATATGAAGTTGTAAGGGATAAATATGACAACTGTATCACGGTATGTAATATGGAGAATTTTGATCCCCTGGGCATTCATACCGGAGAGAGTATAGTGGTGGCACCTTCACAAACCCTTACAAATAATGAATATCATAAGCTGCGTGAAATCGCGATAAGCATTGTAAGGCACATAGGTATAGTGGGAGAATGTAATGTACAGTATGCCCTCGATCCCAAATCGGAAGATTACCGGGTTATTGAGGTTAATGCGAGATTGTCACGCTCCAGTGCCCTGGCTTCCAAAGCCACAGGTTATCCGCTTGCATTTGTGGCAGCGAAACTTGCTCTTGGCTACGGACTTCATGAGCTGAAAAATATGGTAACCCGTACCACCCCTGCATTTTTTGAGCCTGCACTTGATTATGTGGTAGTTAAAATACCAAGATGGGACCTGGGTAAGTTCAGGGGTGTTTCAAAGGAGATCGGCAGCAGCATGAAAAGTGTCGGTGAGGTGATGGCCATAGGCCGCAATTTTGAAGAAGCACTTCAAAAGGGACTCCGCATGATCGGTCAGGGTATGCATGGGTTTGTTGAAAACCGTGAGCTGGAGACAAATATACGGAGTGAGATAGAAAACCTTCTCTCCAATCCCACCGACATGCGAATCTTTGTTATCTCAATGGCGCTGAGGCATAATTTTACAATCGACGAAATACATGAGCTAACCAAAATAGACCGGTGGTTTCTTTACAAACTGAAAAATATCACAAATATTCACTCTCTGCTTTCTCCGTACAGTTTTATTGAGGATCTGCCAAAGGGACTTCTCATAGAAGCCAAGAAAGCCGGCTTTTCAGATTTCCAGATAGGAAGGGTACTTTGCAAAAACTCCGGAAAAGAACTTACCGGTTATTCACTAAGGATCAGAGAATACAGGAAAAAAATCGGGGTTCTGCCAGTTGTAAAACAAATAGATACTCTTGCAGCAGAATTCCCGGCTTACACCAACTATCTGTATCTGACCTACCACGGTACTGAAAATGACCCGATTAAAAAAGAGGGGAAAAAGTCCGTCATAGTACTGGGCTCAGGCGCCTATCGCATAGGAAGCAGTGTGGAGTTTGACTGGTGCAGTGTCAATGCAGTGGAAACCATAAGAAATAACCGGCTCCGGTCGGTGATGATTAATTACAATCCTGAAACAGTAAGTACCGACTACGATGTTTGTGACGCCCTCTATTTCGATGAGCTGACTTATGAAAGAGTTATGGATATAGTCGATCTTGAATCACCAATGGGTGTAATTGTTTCTGTGGGAGGTCAAATTCCCAATAACCTTGCCATGCGCCTGTTCAACGGAGGTGTGAACATTCTGGGAACCGGTCCCCAATCCATCGACCGGGCAGAGGACCGCTATAAGTTCTCGTCTATGCTTGATTCACAAGGAATTGATCAGCCCCGATGGAAAGAACTCACCACCGTAAAGGATATTCATGAATTTACCGGCGATGTAGGCTACCCGGTGCTGGTCAGACCATCCTATGTGCTGTCAGGTGCTGCTATGAATGTTGTATCAAATGCTGATGAACTGGATCATTTTCTGGATCTTGCAGCAAATGTTTCCAAACAGTATCCGGTGGTGGTTTCAGAGTTTATTGAAAACGCCAAGGAAATAGAATTTGATGCAGTGGCAAAAGACGGTGAATTGATAATATATGCCATATCGGAACATGTAGAATTTGCAGGAGTGCATTCGGGCGACGCCACTATAGTATTCCCGCCCCAGAAACTCTACCTGGAAACAATACGAAGGATTAAACGTATTTCCAGAAAAATTGCAAAGGAGCTGAACATTTCCGGGCCCTTCAACATTCAGTTCCTGGCAAGGGACAATGAAATTAAGGTAATTGAATGCAACCTGAGGGCCTCGAGAAGCTTCCCGTTCGTTTCCAAAGTACTAAAATGCAACTTTATAGAGATAGCAACAAAGGTTATGCTCGGTGAAAAAGTTGAAAAACCATCAGAATCACTCTTTGAGCTGGATTATGTCGGAGTAAAGGCTCCTCAATTCTCATTCTCAAGACTTCAGAAAGCCGATCCAATGCTGGGAGTAGAAATGGCATCCACAGGAGAAGTAGGCTGTTTGGGAGAAGATTACTACGAGGCTATCCTGAATTCCATGCTCTCTGTAGGTTACAAAATACCCGGGAAGAATATACTTCTTTCCACGGGCCCCCCCCGCTCCAAGATCGAAATGCTTATAAGCACCCGCATGCTGCATGAAAGGGGTTACAAGCTTTTTGGGACAAAGGGTACCCAGAAATTCCTTAAGGATAACAATATACCATGCACTCTGCTGCACTGGCCCGATGAGGCTAAAAATCCCAACACGCTCGAATATTTGAAAAACAAAAAGATAGATCTTGTGATAAACATACCCAAGAACCTCTCCGCGGGTGAACTTTACAATGATTACCACATCAGGCGTGCAGCGATAGACTACAATATACCGCTTATTACCAACGCGAGACTCGCTTCGGCATTTATATATGCCTTCTGCAGACTAAAGCCCGATGACCTTGCTATTAAAAGCTGGCAGGAATATCAATAAGAGGAGAG
>PXAP01000238.1 GCA_003567115.1 Bacteroidota bacterium | reverse complement strand
GACAGCAAGGAATTTATGATTACCGGTATTCATTCTCCCCGGGAGTTTTATACAGATATTGTACCTTTTACAGCAGGAATAGCTGAAGATGATAATCCCGTAAGGACAATTCACTGGGAGCCACGGATATTAATTGGACACGGAGAAGAAAATACAGTTTTTTTTCCTTATTTTGAAAATATGGGCAGGATTAAAATTTTTATTGAAGGAGTTGGCCATGAGGGAGGCCTTGGCTTTGGTGAGCTCACTTTGAATCTGCGCTGAAAGCTCCTTTTAATCACTATCTCAGGACTGGTCTGGACTGGATTGGAGAAATTGTTCACTTTGAATTTGCGCTGAAAGTCCCCGTTAATCCGTGTCAGACTATAAGTTATCATCGTTGCATACAGCAGGGTATTAGAGGTGAATCACCTCATCGTATGCTGCTGCAGCCGCTTCCATTACAGCTTCCGACATGGTGGGATGGGGGTGAACTGATTTGATTATCTCATGGGCAGTTGTCTCCAGATTTCTTGCAACAACAATTTGCGATATCATTTCAGTAACGTTTGCCCCTATCATGTGTGCGCCCAGAAGCTCACCATACCTGGAATCAAATATCAGTTTTACAAATCCATCTTTTTCTCCGGCTGTATTGGCTTTTCCTGATGCAGTAAACGGAAATCTGCCAACCCTGATATCCAGCCCCTGCTCTTTTGCTGCCTGGTGGGTAATTCCTACCGAGGCAATCTCGGGATTTGTATAGGTACATGCAGGTATATTGTTGTAGTTCAAAGGCTCCGGCTCCAATCCTGCGATCTTTTCAATGCATACTATTCCTTCGGCAGAAGAAACATGAGCCAGCGCCGGTCCCCCGATAATATCCCCTATTGCATATACCCCTTCTATATTGGTACGGTAAAACCTGTCTGTCTTTACCTTATCTCCGGCCATTTCAATACCTGCCTCTTCAAGTCCGATACCCCCTGTATTGGGTGTTATTCCAACAGCAGAAAGTATGATCTCTGCCTCAATAGTTTCTTCCCCTTTTTTGGTCTGTATTTTGGTTTTACATATACCGTCTTTGGTATTAACCGATTCGACCGATGAACCGGTTTTCACGGTAATACCCTTTTTTTTGAAAGACCTTTCAAGCTGTGCAGATACCTCCTCATCCTCAAGGGGTGCTATTGAAGGCATATATTCCACCAGAGTGACATTTGTTCCAAGGGAAGCATAAAACCATGCAAATTCACATCCGATAGCTCCCGAGCCGGCAACGATCATAGATTCCGGCAACCTTTCCAGTGTCATGGCCTCCCTGTAACCAATGATTTTTTCACCATCCTGTTTCATGTTGGGCAATTCCCTGGAACGCGCTCCTGTTGCCAGTAATATGTGCCTGGCGGTAAATATGTTTTTGGTTTTATCTGCTGCGGTTACTTCAACACTGTTGGTGCCGGCAAGTTTTCCAAAACCTTTTATAAATTCAATTTTGTTTTTTCTTAATAAGTGCTCAACACCCCTGCTCATCCTCTTTGCAACTTTGCGGCTTCTTTCAATTACTTTTTTAAAATTCACATTAATATTGCCTTCCAGGGTTATACCGTAATCGTCAGATTGGTTCATATAATTATAAACCTGCGCACTTTTAAGCAGCGATTTGGCGGGAATGCATCCCCAGTTAAGGCATACACCTCCAGGTTCTGCACTTTCAATAAGTGCCACTTTCATTTTAAGCTGACTGGCCCTGATTGCGGCTACATAACCACCGGGTCCGCTTCCTATAACTAACAGGTCATAATGCATAATCTGTATTTATTTATGATTTAATGATTGATTATATTTTTTTGTTCAGGAGTAAAACGGACTTGCTTATTTTTATATAAGTTACAAGTATACTGAACAATTTTGCAATAATAAAAGCACACACAAGCGACATTATGATTGATGCACCGGATGGTATGTTTAAGCTGTAGGATAAGATTAATCCGGAAAAGGCACCAAAAAAAGCAATAATGACAGACAAATAAATAATATATTTAAAATTTTTAGTAAAAAGGTTTGCTATTGTCTGGGGTATAGTAAGAAGTGAAATGACAAGTATTATTCCCGCAATTTTGATGCTAAGGACAATTGTGACGGCAACAAGTCCTATAAGTATGTAAGTTATAAACTGCACCGGAGCCTTGTGTGTTTTTGCATATTCCTGATCGAAGGCAATAAACAGAATTACTTTGTAAAAAAGAAGGAAAAACCCTGCTACAATAATTGTGAGTGCAGTCATCAGGCTGATATCAAAAGATGTTACCGTCAGCAGGCTCCCGAAAAGATATCCCATCAGGTTGGGGGCATAACCGGGGGTGAGAAAGATGAAAATTATTCCCAATGCCATACCGAATGACCAGAATATTCCAATAAGTGAATCTTCACGCACATCAGCTTTTTTTGCAAGAAACTCAATGCCCAGGGCTGAGAGCACTGCAAAAATCACAGCAGATATAATCGGATTGAAGCCAAAGAAATAGCCAATTCCAATACCTCCGAAAGAGGCATGCGTTATCCCCCCGCTTATAAATACCAGCCTCCTTGACACTATATATGTGCCGATAATACCGCAGTTTATACTTGTAAAAAATGAGGCAAGCAAAGCATTTGAAAAAAATTTATAGTTAAGAAGTTCAAAGAATAACTCTGTCATTTTTACCTGGTTACCTGTATTTTTATTCGTCAGATAGTTGCCGGTTGTATGAAGCAATATCACTTTAAAAGGCTAGCAATTAGTTATATGATTATTTGAAAGTTAAAGAATCAAGTAATTTTTCATATGATAAAACCTGCCATAAGGGTCATGTTGGTGTATGTGGAATATTTATCATTGCTGGTTTCAGAGCTTATGTTTTTCCAGTACGGTGTGAGGAACATCGCCATGGGTAATTATCTGTATGGGGCAATTGTAGGAAGCGAGTTGTTTCTGGGTTATTATATTGGTTGGATGATAATGAAGATTCCGGTTTACACAGGCAATTGTTTTAACATACCAGGTTATGGTTCCAACATCATGTGAAACAATAATAATTGCCATTTTATTATTAAGATCTTTGAGTATCTTATGAAAATCATTTTCAAATCTTGAGTCAACGAAAGTGTTTGGCTCGTCAAGCATTAGCAGGCGGGGCGATGAAACAATAGCTCTGCACAGGTAAACCCGTTGCAGCTGTCCACCGGAAAGTCCGCCGATGGGTTTATTTCTCAGTTCAAATATTCCCAGCTGTTTCAGCAGATCCTCTGCATGTTTCCTCTGTTTCCCCGAGTAGCGGCTGAAAAGGCCTTCTTTGCTCATAAGCCCGGATAAGACCACATCAGTGACCGATATCGGGAAACGCAGATCAATTTGATTGATTTGCGGAAGGTATCCGATTGTATTTTCTGATTTTTTCTGTTGCCGGCCATTATAAAAAGTTATCGTACCCCTGTATGGTTTTATAAGGCCCAGTATGACTTTGAGAAGGGTTGTTTTTCCACCTCCGTTTGGTCCGATAATGCCTATAAAATCAAGGTCGTTAACAACCAGATTAATATCCCTTAAAACTATATCATCACCATAGCCGGCAGAAAGGTCTTTTATTTCAAAAATTTTATTCATAAACTGGGTTAATTGGCTTTGCCGGTTTCATCAGCTTTACCTATCTTATCAGCTGTGTCTTTCTCATCAGCTTTTCTGATTCGATTCCCCGACCTCAGGATGTGACATAAAAAAATATGATACTTCGGGCATTGCCCCGGGCTGGTTAATTCATCTTCTTTGTAGGGTTTTGTTTATAAGTCCACAAATGCCGGCCAATGCAGTCCCTGTGAAATAACCTGAAAAATAAAGTATAACACATAAATAAGATAGTCATTTTTTGTTTAAAACCTCATATAATTTATCAGCAATCTTTTTGAAATTTTCCATCCAGTTTTCAGAGAGCGGATCAATCTCAATCACATCTCCTCCAAGTTCCCTGGCAACTGCTCTTGCGTTATCACGTTCAAATTCCATCTGGATAAATACATCTCTGAGGCCTTTTTCCCTGGCAATATCAACTATTTTCCTCATATTGGCCGGAGTGGGGTTTTTCCCCTCCTGTTCTATTGATATCTGTGTCAATCCGTAATCTCTGGCAAAGTAACCCAGGGCCGGATGAAAAACAAGAAATGTTCTTCGCTTCAGATCAATGAATTTTTCAGTCAGCTCAGAATGTAACTCATTCAGTTCATCTTTAAAAGTATTGTAATTGTACAGGTAGTAATCTTTATTCTCCGGATCAGCCTCAATAATGGCTTCGACCATATTTTTCAGCTGTATCCTGACCCCTGGCAAGGTAAGCCATATATGCGGATCTACTCCGGAAAGATGGACATGGTCGCCGTGATCAACCTTATCTGCAGCAATCAGGTCCATCCCTCTGGCAGTATCAACTAATCTGAGATCAATATTCTGCTCCTGAACATTTTTAAATATTGTTCTTTCAAATTCAATGTAACCAGTTCTGAAATAGAGCAGGGAGTTTGCAAGATCCCGCATCTGCCGGGGTGTCGGTTCATAAGTTTCGGGGCTGGCTCCGGGGGGGACAAGGACGCTGACTCTGAAATTATTGCCTGTAATTCTTTCCGTAAGATATTTCTGGGGCAGGATGCTGACAGTTATTTTTGGTTGTAAATCTTTTTCATCCGTCTCTGAGCATGCCGCCAGAAGAAGTATAGAAAGTATAGAAACTATGAAAACCAGTTTAAAGTTCTGCATTGCCGGTAAGGTATTTAGAATACATACAACTAACAAAGATACATTAAATTTTTTCAGCCAAAATTACACACAG
>PXAP01000043.1 GCA_003567115.1 Bacteroidota bacterium | reverse complement strand
TCAAGTTAATATTCAATTAATTATGTTTAGCAGGTAATTCATGTTCAGTATTTCAAATGGATGGATCCCCCTGTTTTATTTATTGTATTTTGTGAGACGCAGTATCATGGGGATTCATCCGTATAAATTATAGTTATCAAATTTACATTCAATTATTTACTAGGTTATGGTATTCATATTCAGTATTCCACTCGGATGGATCATCCATGCTTTATTGACCTTCGGTCGAACTCACATGCATTATATTGATCATTTTGCAATATCTGCCAGATGTGACTTTCATTTCTTTTTGTGTGACTTGGCACATGGATGATTCATGTATTTATATTTACAAATCTATGGCCAGTTTAATTTCTTAAAAACCTTTTTCCTGCTTCTGGTAAGCATTATTTGGCTTTATCACCGGAATACAAAATTAAATTATTTCTGGTAAAGGTTTGTTATATTTATGGCCGGTTTATTTGTTAAATGTTAACGATAAATTAAGCTAAATTGTTTTTTTAAAAAATTCATTAATATGAGCCTTACAATTCGTTTTACCATCGCATTATTGCTTATTGCAGCTGTTTCAATGATTAATCATTCATATGCAGCCTGCACAGAGGCGGGAGCCTCATCAATACCATCGCCTGAGTCGCATTTCGGTTTCACACCGGGTGAAGACAGAATGCTCTTCACCTACGAAGAGATGATAGCCTATATGAAAAAGCTGGAAGAGTTGTCTCCTAAAGTTAAAATGGAACAGATAGGTTATTCAGAGCTGGGAAGGCCGCTTTACCTTCTCTTTGTTTCATCATCCGGGAATATTGCCAATATTGACCGGCTTAAAGATATTAACCGTCAACTGGCACTTAAACCTGATCTGACTGATTCCAGGAGGGAGAACCTGGTCGATGAAGGCAGGGTTTTCTTTCTTATGACACTCTCGATGCATTCCACCGAAGTCGGACCTTCGCAGGCTGCACCTCTCATAATATATGAGATGATTACGTCAGATGATCCGAAAATGCAGTTTATACTTGACAATACTGTTTATATGATTACCCCGTGTCACAATCCTGACGGTATGAACATGATAGTTGAAAATTACAAGAAATACAAGGATACCAGGTATGAAGGAGCTTCATTACCCGGGGTTTATCATAAATATGTGGGGCATAACATAAACCGTGATTTTGTTACACTTGCTATGAGTGAAAATGAAGCCATTGCCAGGGCTTACAGCAAGGAGTGGTTTCCCCAGTTAAGTGTTGAGAGGCATCAGATGGGTTCGAGAGGACCCAGGTATTTTGTTTCACCACCACATGATCCTTTATCGGAGAATATTCTTCCGGGACTGTGGAACTGGAAAAGAATTTTTGGCTCCAGAGCTTTGACTGCAATGACAGATGCCGGGTTGCAGGGTGTTTCAGTAAATTATCTTTTTGATATGTACTGGCCGGGCTGCACTTCCACCGGACTCTGGAAAGGGATTATAGCCATGTTATCCGAAGCTGCAAGTGTTGATATAGCCACACCCATTTATATTGAACCCAACGAGCTGACAGTCACCGGTAAAGGACTGGCGGAATATGATATCAGTATTAACATGCCCGATCCATGGCCCGGCGGATGGTGGCATTTAAGTGATATTGTTGAATATGAGCGTGTCAATACATTATCATACATGCATACTGCCGCCATACACAGGGAGGAGATACTCAGCCACCGGAATGATATAACCAGAAAGGAGGTTGAGAGGGGCAGGAGTGAAGCTCCCTTTTATTATATTATGCCCCGGGAGCAACATGACAGGAGTGAACTGGCTGATCTTGTCAATCTGCTGGATAAGCATGGTGTTAATTCATACAGGCTGACGACCGACCGGCTTATTGATAACCGGTTGCATAAAGCGGGCGATATCGTTGTTCCCCTTGCCCAGCCATACCGTGCCTTTATCAAGGAGGTTATGGAAGCGCAGGATTTTCCGGTACGCCACTATACCAGGGGAGGAGATATGATAAGACCTTACGATATAACATCATGGTCGCTCCCTCTGCACAAGGGAGTTGAAGCGGTTGAGATCAATATAAAATACGAGATTCCCGAAGAGGTGCTGGAAAAGATTGAGATACCATTCAGATTTAAGGCGGACAGGCCCGATTCTTACACCGGTGCATTGTTTACAGCTGTCAACAATGAAAGCTATAAGGCCGCCTTCACGGCAGCTGAGATGGGATTGAATGTTGAACGGCTGGCTGAAAACATTACCATTGCCGGACAGGAATTTCCGGAGGGCAGTTTTTATATTCCCTTCCAGAGAGAAATTGATGACCTTACAGACAGACTCCTTGTCCAGCCATATTTTATAACAGGAAACTTTGAGGCTAATACTACGGAATGGCATGTTCCGCGCATAGCTTTGATAGAAAGCTGGTTTCATGATATGGATGCGGGATGGACAAGATATTTGTTTGATACATATAAAATACCATACAAGGTTCTCAGGCCGGCCGATTTGCAGGAGGCGGATCTGGCGGGAAACTTTGATGTAGTATTGCTGCCCGACCAGAGTGAGGCAGTGCTTATGGCCGGCAAAGGAGGCAGACCCGGTGACTACACCATAACAAGGTATCCACCCGAATATGCTAAAGGAATGGAACAGAAAGGTCTTAATAACCTACTGGCATTTCTTGACAATGGTGGTAACATAGTTTCATGGGGCAGATCCACGGAGATATTCATGGGTAATCTGAGTATCGAAGATGAGAATGATGAAAAACAGGAATTCAGTCTCCCGGTATCCAATATTGGCAGCAGGCTGCGCAATCAGGGCCTTGATGTTACCGGTTCGCTCCTGCGTGTAAAGCTGCGTCCGGATCATCCCCTTACCCTTGGAATGCCTGAGCAGACAGGTGTGTTTCACCGGGGCAACCCGGTTTTTGCTACAAGCTTTCCCTATTTTGACATGGACAGGAGGGTAATAGCTTCATTTCCGGAGGACGACATACTTATGAGCGGGTTTATTGAAAATGAAAAGCTATTATCGGAGGAGGTTGCTATGGTATGGGTGAAGAAAGGAGAGGGGCAGCTGGTTTTGTTTTCATTTTGTCCCCAGTTCAGGGGGTCAACCCCTGCTACATACAAACTGCTGTTCAATTCGTTGCTGCTGGATTAAGATTGATTCGAATCTTTCAACTGAACTTGCAGATAAATGATGAAAGGTTATTATCTTAGTTATTATTCTAAACTTGAAATACCGGTAATTAATTAAAAAATAAATTAATATGTTAAAATTAAGTAAACTGTTTAAAAAGCATTATTCAATTCTTTATGCGGGAATTTTTATTCTTCTCATGTTTTATGCTTGCGGGCGGCAGGAAACCAGGGATTCTGAAGTTGCAGGCGAATATCAGACATGGGCCGAAAAGCTTGGTTTTCCGCCTGATAAAAGGGTACTTATATTCCATGCTGATGATATGGCCATGTGCGATGAAGCTAACGAAGCAACTATTTTCCTTCTGGAGAATGATCATATTCAGAGTGCAGCAGCCATGCCGCCCTGCCCGGCTTTTAAGGATGCCATAAAATGGGCCATTGACAATCCGCAATATGATATTGGTCTGCATCTGACCCTCACAAGTGAGTGGAAGACACATCGCTGGGGTCCTGTTTCTGCCCCCGAAGAGGTGCCGGGATTGCTGGATCCGGAAGGTAATATGTGGCGGAGCGTCCAGGAAGTTGCAATGAATGCGACACCGGAAGAGGTGGAAAAAGAGCTGAGAGCACAGATTGAAAAAACACTGGCAATGGGTTACCAGCCGGATCATATGGATACCCATATGGGAACTGTATTTGCAACGAATGATTTTACCGGGGTTTATCTGCGACTTGCTGAAGAATACGGGATCCCTGCAATGGTGATTGATTTTTCCGATCCTGAGGTAGTGGAACAATACAAACAGGCGGGATATCCTGTAACCGACAGATTGCTTGAGATGCTCGATGAGTATTCACTTCCCAAACTTGATTATTTTTCTTCGGTACCGGGCGGGGAAAGTTATGAAGAAATGCGTGAAAATTTTTTTGATCAGATCAGGTCACTTGAGCCGGGACTGACAGAGATAATATTCCATCCTCAGTTTGAAAGTGAGTTTGGAAAAACTATAACCGGTTCCTGGCAACAGCGTGCCTGGGAAGTTGAGCTTTTCGCCGATCCGGTGGTAAAACAGTTTTTTGAAGATGAAGGTCTTTTGTTTACCAACTGGAAAGAGGTAATGGAGCGGTTTGAAAATATTGAATAATATTAGTGTGAAAAGAGCAGTTTACAGTGAATTTGATTTCAGGAGGATGTGAAACAGAGATTATTTATACTGGCTGTAATATTAAGCCTTATCCTGCTCGGGTTGGCTTTGGTGACCGGATTACCTTACCGGGCAGGTCTGCTGGCATTGCTTTTTGCGGGAGCACTTGGCATAATGAGTAACAATAAACTAAAAGGCTTTTCTTTTACAGCCTGGGTTTTGGTTTGTGTTGGCTTTTCGCTTGCTTATCCCCAACTTTTTCATGAGTGGGCTGGTTTTCAGCTTACCCTGCTGATAGTTCCCCTGACGCAATTGATCATGTTCGGTATGGGCACCACATTGAGTATCAAAGATTTTTCCAGAATTCTTGTTTCCCCCTGGCCTGTTTTGCTGGGTGTGATACTTCAGTTTTGCGTAATGCCGGTTATCGGTTTTATTATAGCAACAAGTTTTGGATTTGAAGGCGAACTGGCTGCAGGCATAGTGCTGATTGGTTCGGTATCTGGTGGAGTGGCATCAAATCTCATGGCATTTATAGCCGGAGCCAATGTTGCTTT
>PXAP01000080.1 GCA_003567115.1 Bacteroidota bacterium | reverse complement strand
TACTTTGGAGAGCCTGCTTTTTGAAATGACCCGCAGTGCGGGAACTGGAATATTTAAAAGTATTTCCAGGCTGGTAAAGTAGGCCTTGACCCAACTCTGAAGTCCTTTTACACCCCCCCTTTGATTATCAGGGGGTTACTCGGGGGTGGAGGTCACGGGCGGATTCGAACCGCCGTACAAGGTTTTGCAGACCTCTGCCTAACCACTCGGCCACGCGACCATTTTTTAAAGTTATGCAAAATTAACAATTATTGCCTGAATAACCATGATGGCGGCTGAGATTTTTAAAATCGGTATAATCCCCCTGTCAGCAGCCGGCTGACGCAAAAAGCAGAGCACGTAACTTTGCAGACGACCCCCTTCCAGAATCAACGGAAAACCCCGTCAAAACTTCTAAGTCCATATAACCGGACAGAAAAATGCCGGAATATTCAACCTTTAAATGCCGGCCTTAAACACCTGCCTTGATTTTGACAGCATTTGCCTGAATTTTTTCAATTGCATTACAAATATCATCCATATCCGAAGTAGTCCCCAGCAACATCCTCTGAGAAAACCATACAGCCTCCTCACTACATAACCGTTCATTTTCGGGGCACTGGTTTTGTTCAACAAACCGCTCAAAATCGAGCATCTCCCGGGGATACATTAATTGATAATTTTTCGACTCAAACGCATCTTTCAGATAGAGACCATTATTCAGAGTTCCTCCATATCCGGCTGATGAAGGGATACCTTCTGCACTGAGGGCTCTCATAAAAACAGACCTCGGCATATCATGAAACTCTTCCTTTTTGTAGCGAAACGGGAAAAGATGAAAGACTGCCCTGGTGACGTTATCATACAGCCTGTATGGGAGTATTCCGGGTATGTCAAGGATTTTCGACCGCAGGTAAGCGGCGTTTTTGCTTCTTTGAATGGTTTCATCCTCCAGCCTTTTCATCTGGGCAATACCAATAGCGGCCTGGTATTCAGTCATACGGAGGTTATTTCCCATAAGGCTGTTGCCGTCGGCCGCAATCTGTCTCATCCGGCCATATGGACGCCCTGTGTTATGGTATGAATGACATTTATCGATAAACTCCTCATCATCACTCACTATAGCACCACCCTCACCAATGGAAAGGTGCTTATAATTCTGAAAACTAAAACATCCTGCGTCGCCAAAGGTACCTGTTTTGCGGTTGTTGATTTCTGCAAGCCAGGCCTGGCATGCATCCTCTATAACAAGCAGTTCATGCTCAGCTGCTATATCCATAATCGCTACCATGTCCGATGGCAGTCCGAGAATGTGTACGGGCATTATGGCCTTTGTGCGCGGTGTAATCTTTTCCCTTATCTTGCCGGGGTCGATCTGAAAAGTTTCGGGATCAACGTCGGCAAACACAGGCATGGCTCCTGTCTCCAGTATTGCATGAGTAGTGGCAATAAAGGTATAGGGAGTGACGATAACCTCGTCCCCACCGCCCACATCAAGCATGCGCAATGAGGTTATGAGGGAATTTGTGCCGTTAACCATGGCAAGGCATCTGCTCACCCCGAGCGCTTCGGCGTATTGCATCTCAAATTCGGCAACCACGCTATCGCGTGCACTTCCCCTCCACCACCTGCCGCTTCGCAGCACCTTGAGTACAAGTTCCTCATCTTCTTTAGAGTCCCACACCGGCCATGTGGGCCATGGTGTAGTTCGAACCGGCTCACCTCCCAGTATCGCCGGTACCGATGCTTTACGGGATCTGCCCGGTGAGGATGCCGCCGGCACATTCAGTGCTATAACCGCTCCCAGTCCGGCAGCCGAGTTCTTTCTTATAAACTCGCGTCTTGAATAATTTTGTTTCCACATAGTGTTTTTATTTGGTTTTTACAGACAGCTACTGCCGGAAACTTTTCCGGCTAATGTATTCAGTTAAATAAACCGTACTAATCGATAAGATTCATCATTTCAACCATATTATAGATAATTGCATCTTCCGCACCCGGCATTGCCCTCGTAACCGACACTTCGTATCCTCCCTCCCCGTATGCCTCATCGGTTATAAGATATCCGCTGGCACCGTTACAATGTGTGATAACCCAGGTGTGCCTGTAAGGAGAAAGCTCTTTTATCTTCATTCCAATCTCCGTAAACACCTCTCCTGAAATACCGGCAAACATGATATTGCCAATCCTCAGAAGCGAAAGCCGCACTTCCAGATCGGGACCGGCCTCAAAAACCTCCTCCGGCAAATTTGAGCCTCCCGGTATTTTCCCCGGAAGGGAAATAACCCTTTGCATAGCACTGATGGAAGCTGCCGGCCATGTAGTGATCTCCTCTGCAACCCTCATAACTTCCCTTCCAAGGATTATTCCTATCTCTTCCGTTTCGCTTTCGCGGAAATCGGGCCTGACCCTGTATATCGGATCTATGTCGCCCGATGCACCTGCAGTAACCGTTGTGATTACCGGCCATGGCGATTCTCTTTCAATGTACCGCCTGGCAGCACCCGGCCAGTCGCCTGTAATAAAATAATTTCCGCCGCCCATTACAGTGGCGTGCGTTGGCCAGTTGACAAATATAGAAAACGGGACTCCCTCCCGGTCGTCTATCCTGACCACTCCGACTTCCTGATCGCACAGACCATAAGGATTGCGCCCCAGCCTGATACCGCCGTTGGCATTAAGTGCCCTGCGGTTCATGCTCATTTTGCAGATCCCGCTGCCCGATCCGATCATGGCAGGCCGCATGTTACTGACAGCTTCGGATGCTGCCCTGACAAGCTTATCACGCAGATCCATGTTGTAAGCCAGCAGATCCTCATCAATATTGTCGCTGTAAATCCTTGTGGAAGGAGCACCGTGGTTGTGAACCGGGGCAAGAATTATATATCTTCGCTCAATGCCGGTCTCCTTTTCAATTCTGCCGGTCAGCTCTTCCCACGACCGGTGGCAGAAAGAAAGCACCTCTGCGGTGATTATCAGAGCCCTTTTGATGCCATTGTCAAAAACCGTGGCGGCTGCAAATATTGAATCATTAACGCCTCTGAACGGTTCGGTGCGCGCTCCGTACCCAGCCATTACAACGGGAGCTGAAGGAGTTATATTTACCTTTGCCACACCGGCTGAGAATGTACTTTTGCTGTCCATCTTTTCAATGGCAGTTATTTCATGATCATTTGCACAAAAAAGGATGAATGCCAGAAAAAGCAAAACAAACAGCCGGATAGTGAAGGACCTGAAAGTTAAAATTTTTATTTCACAGAGTCGGCGGCCCGGTAATTTTGAATTTTTTTTATCCCTCATGATACAGATTTGTTTAAATGATTTACTAATATTGAAAATGATTCTGCCCGGAAATCATCTCAATGTACCGGTTAAGATATGCCGGGTCAATACATGGGCTGCAATACCATAAATATACCAAATATAAGGGCAAGTCCTCATAAAGACAAACCGGAATGATCATAATTAACACTATTTTTATACAAAAACCATGAAACGAAGAAAATTTATTGAATCGGCAATACTGCTTTCGGGGGCAGCAGCATACACACCACTGGCAGGATTCCATCCAGCCGGAAAAGAAAGAAGGAACAACCGCATAACAGGACAGTATGAATACCATGCCGACCTTGTTATAGCAGGCGGGGGTCTGGGTGGTTGCGCAGCGGCCCTTGCCGCACTTCGAAATGATTTGACAGTTGTCCTTACGGAGGAAACAGACTGGATCGGCGGCCAGTTAACCTCCCAGGGAGTACCTCCCGACGAGCACCGGTGGATAGAGACCCACGGTGCAACGGCCCTTTACCGGGAGCTGAGGACGAGGATCCGCGACTACTACAGGCATAACTATCCCCTTACCGGCGATGCAATGGCAAGGAAGAACCTGAATCCGGGCGACGGGGCGGTATCCAGGCTCTGCGCCGAACCGCGGGTTGCACTTGCTGGCCTCCATGATTTGATGGCCCCATGGGTCAGTTCCGGAAAGCTCACAATACTGAAAAAACATGTTATTACGGCTGCCGATGTGACAGGAGACAGGGTCAGGTCGCTAAGTGCAAAGAGCCTGTTGAGCGGCAGGGAAACAGTCCTCCATGCACCATGGTTTGCAGACGCTACAGAGCTGGGCGACCTTCTGCCCATTACCGGTACCGAATATGTGACCGGAGCCGAATCAAAGTCCGATACCGGTGAGCTGCATGCACACCCGGAGGGTGATCCTGAAAACCACCAGTCGTTCACTGTCTGTTTTGCCATGGACTATGTACCAGGAACTGAAAACTTTATCGGGAAGCCGGAAGAATATGACTTCTGGCGCAATTACGTTCCTGATCTTACACCTCCCTGGCCCGGCAGGCTTCTTGACCTGACATATACCCATCCCCCTACCCTGCAACCAAGAGAGCTTGGCTTTCATCCGGAGGGAGTAGCAACGGGCGACACTCTTAATCTGTGGGTATACCGGCGAATAATCAATAAGGCCAATTTTACTGCCGGCACTTACAAGGGTGATATCACTGTTGTGAACTGGCCGCAAAATGATTATATGCTCGGTAACCTGACTGATGATTTCGGGTACCATTTTGCACGTGGAAAGCAACTCAGCCTGTCCCTTTTTTACTGGCTGCAGACAGAGGTGCCCCGCCCGGAAGGGGGCTACGGATGGCCCGGGCTGCGGTTGCGGGGTGATATAATGGGTACGGAAGACGGCCTGGCAAAATATCCCTATGTAAGGGAATCGCGCCGTATAAAAGCTGAATTCACGGTTCTTGAACAGCATGTCGGTGCAGAGAACAGGGCAATGGTCACAGGCCGGGAAGAAGAGGTGGGTGCCAATTTCTTTGATTCAGTCGGAATAGGCTATTACC
>PXAP01000225.1 GCA_003567115.1 Bacteroidota bacterium | reverse complement strand
CCTCACTGCCTGACGGCCTCCCATGCCATGGAACTCCCAGTAGAGATATTCATGTTTTTGTTGACGGCCGGAACGGCCCAGCAGTTCGGAGACCATTTAAATACCGTCGATTCCCGGCGGATGGGGCATGCCGGCCAGTTCTGCAAATGTGGGCGGAATATCCTGGAATCCGGAAATATGATAGCTTGTGGTGCCGGGGTACGATTCTGAATTCAACCTCTACATAGCCACTGTCGCTTGAGGCAATCGGTTCATTTGTATAGTCATTCACTCTTGTGCCACAACAGGCCCTTACATTCGATAAAACAAGAGGTTGGCTGCCCTGGTTATAAATAGTAAAGTATATCTTGCCTTCAGGAACCTCTTCGGTTGAAATTTCGCCATAATCATGCAGTTCGCGGTCAAATGCTATATATGGGCCCTCATGATCCTGGGAATAAAGAGTACCGGCAGTGAAAACGGCAATTAATAATATAACGAATCTTTTCATAGTACTTAATTTTAATTTGACGTAATTATATTAAACTCCACAATAATGAAAATTACTTTAAATCTGATATTTTTAAAATTACAATAACAACAATCCGGTATAATGCAATTTATCAGTCTGTATAAGATTTATCGTAATGGTTATATTTATTATTGTTTTCAGCATCTGGTTTTTATGTTATTGTCTTTTGTATTTCTTAGTGTAGTCTTGAGTTTTTTTATTCGCTGTTCGTAAAATTACGTACAATTATTCAAAATGTTTCAAAGAGGACAAAATTTTTAAGAAAAACACTAAAATATTTGCATAGCCAAATGGCTTTAACTTAGAGCGTGGTCATGTCCTGGCGGGGCTTTGCCCGGAAGATGTGTGCTTTTAAAGAATCGCAGTGCGAGGCAAAAATCGGGGTTAAAGCCTATTCCTCTGATGGATAGTCCGATTTTAGCGATTTTTTTAACATATTGTTTAATACTGTTTACTGAAAATTGTGTAGTTTTATTTCACGTTTCCAAATGATTGGCAGCAGATATTTTTAACGAACCAAATACTGTTTATTTCAATTACTTGATATGTTGAAGGCTTTGGGAAAGACCTTTGAGGTTTCGGAAGAGAAACTGGAAGCCTATGCTATAATTTGTTGATTATTGGCCTGACCAGTTTTAACAGTGCCAAAACCAACAGCAATGCCATAATGTAGCCCAATGAAATCAAATCATGCCTTGAATCCTGGTGTAATTCCAGGGCATATGAAAGCAGGTTTTCCTTAAGCTCATCTGTATGTGGAATATTCCGGTAATGCCATTTACCCAGAATAGTGCCTTCTTTTAATAATACCAATCCGGGGTTGCTCCTTATAACTGTTTTAAGGGTAATTTCATCACCATGATAAAACTGGTATCCGGCGCCTGTTCTTTCGACAAATTCCTCAATTTGTGATTCGGGACTGGCGGTAATGCAGATAAAATCCATGCCATGATTGAATGACCATTCTGCCAGGCTGTTTATCCTGTCAATGTTTTTTCCCGGTCACTCTTCTTCCCTGTTAACCACTTCTCCGGTTATTCTGAACATTTTATTGCTGTTTTCACTGCAATTGGACGAAACTACAACAACTGTCAATAGTATTTCGTAATAATACGAACTATTTTTAAAAATGTTATACGGATTGGTGAAAATATATTAATAGTTCCGGAAAAAAATATTGGTTCTTCCATCGCATAACAAAATTACCGGTAATTCGTAGTTTAACTTATTATTAAGTATATTTTATATATTCGCGAAATTATGAAATATACATGTTTACTAAAACAGAAAGGGATAGTAATATTCCATGCAAGTTGGACGTTCCGTCAATTTCACATCTTAACTAATGGTTTTTAACAAAATCCATAACTATAGATTTATAAATTATTTAATCTTATAAAATTAAGATGTAGAATCATGTATTTCTTATTAATTCTAATGGTATGCAATCATCTTTCTCACTCCGGAAAAGCAGTTTAAAAATTATTCTGGGATTTTTTTTCCTGGTATTTGCCGGGAACTTATACGGCCAGAAAATTACAGGCCTCACATCTCAGCAATTTTATGAGCATTACGGAGATCAGCTTAATGATGGAGATTTATTGATAATTGATGGCCGTTCTGAAAGGATGTTTGCCCTTGGGCGAATAGGAAATGCCGTAAATATTGATGCAGATTCTGAAGATCTGGAAAAGCAGATGCAACAATATTTGGATCGCCCGCTCATAGTGGTCTACTGTACTACAATCCGCCGAACCATCGATATTATCAATAAATTGAAAGGAGTATATGAAGGGGAGATTATTGGTATTACTGATGGTATAAAGGGGTGGAAAGAAAATAATCTTCCTGTTAATGAGGGTGAGGAAATTACTCATGATGAGGCGATAGAAGAGGCACTAAATAATAACCGCGATATTAAGTCCTCGAAAATGATAGTTGAGGTTGCCGGTGCAGGGATTTAAGAGGCAGAAGCTTCTTTCCTTCCAAAAGTCGAAGCAAGTTTTCAATATCCTACCTTGATATTGTTCCCGGGTTTAAAAGGGAGCGACCTGGAAACATCGAGCATACACTTTTCCCTTTTATATCAGCCGGTCAGGAAGTTTACAGCGGTGGACGCAACAGGATGCAAAGAGAGTATGCCGTAATGGCATATGAAAAAGAAAATAAGTCTCTGGAAAAGGATATTTTAGCCTTATTAATTCATAAATATTTGCATATTGATGAAAATTAGCATCCTGGTATCTTTGTGGCGAAAAATTTCTATTTCCAAAAAGTACAAAGGCTCAAGGAAATCTTTAAGTTTATGAATAAATCAGGTTAGATGTAAAGCTTTTGTAAGTCTCACTGCTTTTTTCACTTTTTGTCACCCTTTTGTTACTTCCCTGTTTATATTATATTGTTGAAAGAAAATGATTTGATAATGTGATGATCTGATGACAACCAAAAGAGACTTATTCGATAAAGAACTTCAGATCAGGGCATCACTGTTTAAAGCACCGGGCCATCCTGCCCGATTGGCTGTACTCAGGTATCTTGCGAAAATTAAGACTTGCATTTTCGGCGATATATCTGACAAGCCGCCAAAGCTGTAGAAGATAGTGTTTTGCCTGACGGATATGCCGACATGCTCAGGAAGGCATACTAATTTACCCAGCCTGCCCAATTACAGTATTGTTGTCCTTATAGCCCGGATTAAGACTTATGTCAGCCCTGTCCCAAAAAAATATGACGTAATATTACGTTATTTAAAATAAATGACGTATATTTGCGTCAAATTAAAGCAAGATAATGTGAAAAACCCATGCTAAGCTTCAACACATAAGAGAATGATCATAAATATGGGTGTTACATCTAACATTATATAATAAATTAGAAATGATGAAACCCTCATGTTACTTCGTAACACAAAATAACATGTATAAAGCATGAGGGTTCCATGGGAATTGAAAAGCAAAATATCCGAATCATGAATTATTAACACATTGTTAAACAAATTGCTAACTATACTTTATACACATGAAACTTGAAATATTTGAACCGACATTGTGCTGCCCCACCGGGGTTTGCGGACCCGAACCGGACAGGGTACTTATTGAACTTCAGAATGTGATGCAGGTTCTGGCCAAAGCCGGGATCAAGGTTGAGCGCTATGCCATCAACCAGTCCCCGCTTGCTTTTACAAAGAACGAGGTTGTGAAACAATTTATCCGGACTGAAGGACCGGGGAAGCTGCCGGTCACTTTACTGAATGGTGAAATAATAAAAAAGGTAGGATATCCAGAACTAAAAGAACTTGAGGCACACATCCCTGAAATAAAAAACATTAAAACGGATGGAAAAATACTGGGGATTTTCAGCTGATATTTTTCACATACCCAACTGATCTGAACATACATGACAAAATATATATTTTTTTCAGGAAAAGAGTTCTTGATGATGCGGTGTCCAGTGGATATTCTGATGAACTGATGGAGTCTTTAAAGGAAGAACTTGAATCACCCTGCACCGAAGAAATAGCAATATTCGAGCAGTTTGCCGAATTGCTCGATCAACCCGGATGGGATTATTTCGTGCTGGACACAGCTCCTACCGGTCATACACTCAGGCTGATGGAACTTCCTTTTGAATTCAGTCAGCAGATGGACCTGAAAGCACAAAAGCAGCAGGGATTACCTGTTTCACAGGAGAACCAGAAGATCGAAGCTTTGATAAAAAGGTTGAAAGACCCGCAGGCAACCGCTTTTTTACTGGTAGCCTATCCGGAATTTACTCCCCTGCATGAGAGTTACCGTGCTATGGAAGATCTTGAACGTGTAGGCATTAATATACAGGGTATCATGCTTAATAACATACTTAAACAGGAAGAGTGCATATCCGCTTTCGAAAATGAAAGATGGAAATTGCAGCAACATTACCTGTCGGAGGCAGATAATTTGTTTGCCGGTCCAATGTTCAGGATGCCTTTGCAGCCTGATGAAATCGTGGGACTGGATTCGGTAGAGAAGCTACAGAATGACATTTTTAACAAAAATCAGGGATAACCCACATTAATTTATCACAAAAGTGAATGATTATAATATGATAATTTTGATTTTCAATTGATCTACAATAATCCTTAGTTTAGCAAAAACATAAATAAAAAGAGAATTATGAAAGTTACTGAAAAAGCGATAGAAGAATTGAGCAAGGCCCTCGAACAGGTTGAAAATCCGGCTTCGGGCATAAGGGTTTTTTCCCAGCAGGGATGTTGCGGACCGGGCATTCAGATGGTGATTGCCGACAGGGCTTCGGAGGGCGACAAGGAGATG
>PXAP01000169.1 GCA_003567115.1 Bacteroidota bacterium | reverse complement strand
CGAAACCCTTCCCACCGGAGATATAGATCATATCAATGCTGAGGCAGTAAAAGCCCGTGAGTTCCTTGAAGAACTAACAAGTTAACCAAATTAAACTCCCAATATAAGCGACAACAAATATATCACAACCATTGTAACTATTCCAAGTATGATCGTTCCTGTCGAATAAGTCTTATACGCAGTAGCGACGTCAAGATTGGAAAATTTGGATACCACCCAAAAGTAGCTGTCATTGGCATGGGAAACCACCATTGAACCTGCACCCATGGCAAGGATTACAAATACCACCCCCAGGGTACTGTCCAGTCCCAGTTGCGGAAGGATGGGCACCATCAGCGATGATGTGGTAATTACCGAAACGGTTGAAGAACCCTGGGCAGTTTTAAGTGCAGCGGCAAGAATAAAAGGCAGCAACAGTCCGATCTCCCAGCCAAGCAGCGCACTACCAAGATAATCGCCAATCGGGGTTACCCTCAGCATATACCCGAATGCCCCTCCCGCACCGGTAATGGCAATTATAGGTCCGGCTGCTTTTATCGCCTGCCCCGTCCATTCACCAAGCACGTCAGGATTCCATTTTTTTACCAGTATCAGAGATATAAACACCCCTGCAAGCAGTGCGATACCGGGATCTCCAAAGAAAATAATAGTTTCACTCCAATCGCCGGTACCAAGAGGCCGGGTGTCCAGCCGGGCAAAGGAGCCCAGACCGATCAGGACAATCGGAATAATTATCGGCAGGAAGGATAGCAGCGGAGAAGGAAGTGTTTTGAACCTTGAAACTATCTCCTCAAAGCTTTCGCCGGAAGGCGGCTCTGCATAATACCTGGAAGCAAATTTCACAGCCCAGAAGAGGCCTGTGAAAACTGCAGGAATTCCCGCGATGATCCCCCAGAAAATAATCAGTCCCAGATCCCCTCCCAGAACCCCTGCGGCAGCTGTGGGCCCGGGATGAGGCGGGATAAGACAGTGGATCACATACAAGGGGCCGGCCAGTGCAAAAGCCATGACCGTCATTGATATCTTTGAAATCCTGGCAAGAGCGTTGTTAAGGGGACTCAGCACCACGAAGCCCGAATCACAGAATATTGGTATGCCGACTATGTAGCCGGCAATGGATATTGCCATTGGTGATCTTTCCCTGCCGACCATTCGCAGAACAAGATTGGCCATGCTGAGTGAGGCACCTGTTTTTTCAAGAATTACACCGATAATGGTACCTGCAATTATCACTATCCCGATACCACCAAGGGTATTTCCAAAACCGTTTCTCAATGCAAAAACTATTTCCTGCATCGGCAGACCGGTGGATATTCCAACACCAATGGCTGCAAGTAATAAAACCAGGAACGGATGCACCCGGAACCGGGAAGTCAGTAAAACTATAAACAAAACACTCAGTAGCAGAATAATCAATAAAACAGGGCCCTCGGTCATATTTTTAAATATTTTTATAAAGTTATCATTTATTGAATGTGCTGCTTTTTATAATTTCTGCAAAACCATAAATATTCTTAGTTAAATTAATCTGCAATCATATAAGCAGGGCTTTAAAAAATTATGCCTTTGCCAGAAAACAGCACCGGCCGGGCGTATATGTTATGAAAGATGATTTTTCAATTCATTGAATATCGTCATATTTGTATCCAGGGGTGTTTGCTCATATGGATCTTCCTCCAGGTTGAAATGCTGATAAGGCTCATAAGCGCTGTTCCGCAGAATTTTATATAGTCCTGTATAAGTCACCCGATACAAACAAAACAGCCTCATAGAAATAACCTTTATAAAAGTTGACAGCAGGGTATTATATATTGTTTTAAAAGTATATATTCTCACAGCAATCGGAAGTTATTCCATTTATTAACTCCTGATTTTACCGTTTGTCAACAAATTGTGCTTCAACCGGCTGTATGCCAAGTTCTGAGGCAACATGGACAGAGTTTACAATATCATCAACAAGCGGAAAATCCACTCCATACTCAAATAATGTCCTTATTTCGTCAGGATCATCAGTTCCAAAATAGTTAACCTGCACCCCATGGTCTTTTAAAGATTTTGTATATTCAGCAAATTCCGGATATATCGCCCCGCGAAGCTGAATAAATTCAGCTTTCATTTCAATAGTTTCATTCACATAATCCCAATTGGACTCTCTCCGGTCCATATTGCATATCATGATACCAGGAACAACCTCACGGGCTTTTCGGGCAGTATTAGCCCCGCAGGCAAGGAAAGACTGATGCAGGCGATTGTGCTTTTTCACCTTTTCCGCCACAAGCACACCAAGTGTATCATCTCCCTTGAGGTGAATATTCAGCCAGATATTGACCGGCATTATTTCAAGAACCTCATCAAGAGTGGGGATACGTTCACCTTTAAATAGCGGGGACTTCCAGTTGCCTGCATCGAGCTGCCTGATCTCTTCAAAAGTCAACTCCGAAACAAGGCCCGAACCATCTGTGGTCCGGTCGACCGAAGCATCATGTATCACTACAATTTCACTGTCTCTGGTAAGAAGCACATCAAATTCGATCATGTGAGCGCCGGCATCAATAGCCGCATGGAAAGCGGAAAGGGTGTTTTCCGGATGGGTTTCCATCGCACCTCTGTGTGCACACAAACCCCTGTCGGGCAATTTTATTTCATGTTCTGATTTTCCACAACCACCAATAATTGTAATTAACATAAATGTGGTAGAAAGTAATATGTTCTTAATTAAAGCTTTCATATAAATGCTATTAAGTAAAGCCGGCAAATGCCTGTAGCAGCAATACCGGAAACTGCGGTTCCTGTAAAATACGGAACTAATCTATAAATAATTTGATTACTCTCCAAAACGGGAAATACAGCACATTAAAAAATAACATTATGAATCATCTATGGTACGGCTTAACACAAAATAGAATGAATAATCAAATAACAAACCCTATGTTAGGATCGTTCAGAACAGAGATGAATATCTTCAAAAACAAGCACCCTGCCTGCACGAGGACCTACCAAACCTCCGCCAGACAGGGGGCTTTCTTCCACATTACCTACCCTAAAACCTCAAAATGTCAAATATTTTTAACAGTCCCTTACTATTGAGTCCTCTCTCTTATGTAACTTCATTTTAAAATTATTCTTTATAGGATTGTATTGCTCAATATTTGGGAATTATAAAGTATTTTTTTGGCAAATTAGTAAAATCAAATTTTTCAAACCACTATTTATCAGTGTGTTATATATTTGAATTGTTGTAAAAAACCATCATTTTGACTTTTTGAGATAGACTCACTACCGGAAATCAGAGTTTCCTGTATAAACAGGAAAAAAAGACACGTATGAGATATTATCTCAAAAAAATACAAATCCGGATATAAGATCCTTTGTAATAATATGACACCGTAACGGCATTAAGGTATTAGTAATTATTCAGTTATTTCACATAAAATTTTTCACCCTTTCCGGGTATAGCTTAAAATGAAAAAAAATGACCTTCAGTCGATTTTCCATGCTGTCTGAAAAACCTCTTTGCAATTTCATCAGGATGGAAAATTGACCTTATTTATCTGGAATTTGTTTCAGATCCCAATGTTTATTCCCAGCATAAATTGTACCGGAGCAGGCCATTCACCGGCATCCACACCCGTATTTATACCTGTTCTGCTTATTTCCGGATCCAGGCCGGTATAATTGGTTATTGTAAAAACATTGGCTGCATGAGCATAAACCATTATTTCCCTAATGTTTAATCCCACAATACCGGTTAAATCGTAACCCAGTTGAAAGTTTTGCAAACGCAGATAAGATGCATCCTCAACAAAGTATGTAGAAGGATACTGTTCAATCTGATCCCTGAAACTTATCTTAGGCATCACAGCATTGGTATTATCTTCAAGATAAGGACTTCCCCATGATTCATAAAGACGCTTCTTGCTGCGGTTGCCGAGAAACTGACCGAAATCGATCCACCGGTTCACATAATTAACCAGTTCATTGCCATAAGAAGCATATAAACGAGCTGAAAGATGAATATTACGGTAAGCCAGGTCAATGTTCAACCCTGCAGTAAAATCGGGGTGAGGGCTTCCGATAACCGTCAGGTCATTATGGTCGATAACACCATCTCCATTGACGTCCCTGAATCTGAATTTTCCTGCTTCGTTATAGGATCCAAACGCGGGAGGATGAGCGGCGGCCTCTGCCTCAGTCTGAAAGATACCATCTGCAATATACCCGTAAAATACCGGGAATGCAGTACCCTCTTCTGCCACCGTGTAAATCATCTGGCGGAACTGGCTACCCTCCATTCGCCTGCCCATTGAAGGGGGGAGACTTATTATCTCATTCACGTAGCGGGATACATTAAGTGAGACATTGTAAAAAAGCACCTTGTTTAATGCAGACTCTTTATAACCGAGCTCTGCATCGAAACCTTTATTGAGCATTTTGCCAAGGTTGGCTGAAGGTGCAAAAGCCTGTTGCTGGGGAAAGATCATATCCTTTGTTTTGCGTCTCCAAAAGTCAATTCCTGCATTCCAGTTCTGTAAAAATTTAACCTGTAACCCGAGATTACCGGTTACCGTGGACTCCCACTGAACATGAAAAAAATTATTACCTGTTGGTGAATTAAAGGAGGTGAATGCATTATAATTACCAAAACGATCATTACCGGATTTTCCATAGCCGAGCCGGAACATCATTAAATCCAGCCAGGAATCTGATGCAAAACTTAAGAAGTCCTCGTTGCTTAACCTCCAGCCAACCGAAAACGCAGGAAAAGTACCATGACGGTATGCAGGGCCAAAACGGGTAGAACCATCCCGCCGTATAACTGCATCCAGAAAGTACCTGTTGTCATACGTATAATTTGTACGGGCAAATATGGAAGAAAGCACATTCGATTCGTCATCATAATCTGATCTGACGGGTTCACCCCCGCCCAGGGGATAATCCACACTTTGTGTACCCGACCATTGTGCATTTATCACTTCGCT
>PXAP01000359.1 GCA_003567115.1 Bacteroidota bacterium | reverse complement strand
GATGCTGGAAGATAAGGATCTGGATGTGATAATTATTGCAACCCCCGACCACTGGCACTGTATTCCCTTTGTCTATGCCGCCCAGGCTGGTAAGGATATTTTTTGCGAGAAACCCGTTGCCAACACAATTGAAGAGGTAAATATAATGGCCAGGGCTGCAGAAAGATACAAACCTGTTGTACAGGTAGGGCAATGGCAGCGCAGTGATCCTCACTGGCAGGATGCCATCGAATTTGTCCATTCGGGCAAGCTGGGAAAGATACGCACCGTGCGTACATGGTCATCCCAGGGATGGATGACTTCGGTCCCCGTCAAGCCGGACGAGCCTGTACCCGAAGGAGTTGATTACGATTTCTGGCTCGGACCCGCACCCGAAAGGCCGTTTAATCCCAACCGCTTTCATTTTACCTTCCGCTGGTTCTGGGATTATGCCGGGGGGATGATGACGGACTGGGGAGTGCATATAATTGATTACGCGCTTTTCGGGATGAAGGCTAAATCTCCAAAATCGGTAATGGCCATGGGCGGCAAGTTTGCCTATCCAGACGATGCCTGTGAAACACCCGATACATTGCAGGCTATTTATGAATTTGACGGGTTCACTATGCTGTGGGATCATGGTATAGGCATTGACGGAGGGTATTACGGCCGTACCCATGGTGTGGGATTCGTCGGTAATAACGGAACCCTGGTGGTAGACCGGGGCGGATGGAAGGTGATACCTGAATTCAAGGACGGCAAGCCGGAAATGGAAAAGGTTGATTTGCAGCCTTCCCCGGGTCGGGGACTCGATTTGCACATGGAAGATTTTATTGCCTGCATAAAGGACAGGAGTAAAAAACCTTCTGCCGGCATGGATATCGGGTCTGGTGTTGCCAGGATTGCTATTCTTGGAAATATTGCATACAAGACCGGCAGAAGACTGTACTGGGACGGTGAAGCGGACAGGTTTACAGATGATCCCGGCGCCAATGCCTATCTTGTGCCAGAGTACAGGGCTCCGTGGGAACTTCCGAAGGTTTAAAAGTAGTTCCGGATTGTGATCCACGTTTTGGATCCGGTTTCCGGCTTACGGTACAATGCAAATTGCCGTGGGTGCGGATAAGACCGGCAGGTGTGAATAAAATCCCATCCGGTTCCGGTAGCTGGTACCGGCAATGTTTGTGCCGAATAATCATGAAAAACGGTGATGAATGCCCCGGTTCTGTCTAGAAATAATATTAAGCACAGTTCGTTGCTATTCAAAAAATTTATTATCATTGTCCGGCGAGACGCGTGTTAATGCCTGTTCCTGTACCAAATGGAAATATGTGCCAAAACTTTCGGCTGACAGGTTAATCATATAATTATAAGAGCCTTTAACCATCCATAATTAAATAATTATTAAAGTTTATGAGACTATTCAAATTTTTTTTAAGCCTGGTTTTCTCAGCAAACTGCCTGTTGTCTTTTTCACAGCAGAGTATCGAGGGTTTACTTTATCTGGACCATACCCCTGTAAGGGTTGAGTTTGAAGACGGAAGAATTACAGGGATCTTCAGGATTGAGGAATTACCCGAAGAATATGATAATATATATGTAGCTCCGGGATTGATAGATAACCAGGTTAATGGTTATATGGGAGTGTCATTTGTTGATACCGGAGGTGAATTGAGTGAAGAGGGGATTCATACAATTACCTCTGCATTTTGGGCAGAGGGCATTACCACCTATATGCCTACGCTTACCACCAATGATCATGATATATTCATCAAGAATTTTGCTTTGCTTAACAGGGTTAAGAATGATGAATCAACCCGAGGATCCATCCCCGGGTTTCACCTGGAGGGACCTTATATCTCTCCGGAGGATGGTTATAGAGGAGCACATCCCCTGAAACATGTTCGCGAACCCGACTGGGATGAATTTATGGAGCTATATGACGCATCCGGGGGCAATATTATGCAGGTCACCCTGGCTCCGGAAATCGACGGTGCCATGGATTTCATTTCCCGTTGCAGGGAAACGGGGATAGAAGTTGGACTCGGGCATCATGGTGGAAGTGCGGAACAGATTACAGAAGCAATTGACCGGGGTGCCCTCATAGCCACCCACCTTGGTAATGGCCTTGCAAATACTATTAACCGTCATAGAAATCCTCTCTGGCCCCAGCTTTCTGACGACAGGATGTTTATCAGCATAATATGTGACGGATTTCATCTTCTTCCTGAACAGATCCGGGTTTTCTACCGTGCAAAAGGAAAGGAAAGGATTATTATTACCTCAGACGTGAGTCATTACGGGGGGTTGGCTCCGGGGTATTATCTGAACGCGATCGGAGATACAATCCAGCTTACCTCTGAGGGTGCGGTGGTTTATCCTGCCCAGAATGTTTTGAGCGGTTCGGCGGCTCCCCTTTCACAAGGTGTGGGTCATGTTATGAGAGTGACAGGCTGTGATCTTGCTTCAGCCATTCAAATGGCGAGTACCAATCCAGCGAGATTTTATGGTTTGAGCGACAGGGGGGAAATAAAACCTGGAATGAGGGCAGATCTGATATTGTTTAAAATGGAGGATTTTGAGATGGATGTTATTAAAACCATAGCAGCGGGAGAAGTGGTTTATGATTCATCTGAATAAAACAGGTTAATTAAGTTAATATTTAATTAATTATGATAGGGCCGCAAAGGTTAATATATCTTTTTTTGACATGATGGGATCATGCATGGTACATTCCAGTAAACCGGTTTATAAAGATTACCAATAACATAATTCTAGATTCATTATGAAACTAACCAGAAAAAAAATACTTATTGCTTTAAGTGCCGTTGGTCCCGGCCTGTTTCTTATCGGATATAATATCGGTACCGGCAGTATAACCACTATGGCCAGAGCCGGTGCTGAGTACGGGATGACTCTGTTCTGGGCCCTTATTCTTTCCGTTCTGTTCACCTGGATACTTATGGTTGCCTATGGACAGTTGACATTGACCTCGGGAAATACGGCATTATATAATATAAAAAACAATTTTAAACTGGGAAAAATACTTGGAATATACATTGTAATAACTTTGATAATTGGTGAAATTCTGGCTCTGATTGGAATAATGGGAATAGTAGCTGAACTCATACAGGAAGGAATAAGGTTGATTTCGGGAGAGAGAGGAACGATTATAAACACATTCTGGATAATTTTGTTTTGCACAGTTCTCCTGTACATTATATTCTGGTATGGCAGATACAAAATGTTTGAAAAGATACTGACTGTATTTGTTATTCTTATGGCCTTTTGTTTCATAGCAGTATTTTTTATGGTCAGACCTTCTGCTTCAGCTATTTTTGAAGGTATGGTTCCCGGTATACCTGAAACTGCCGGGGCTGCTCGTCTTGTTGCAGCCATGGCGGGAACTACCTGCTCTGCTGCTGTTTTTATTATGCGTAGCACAGTGGTTGCTGAAAAAGGATGGAATATAACTCATCTCAGACATGAAAAAAGGGATGCATTGACTTCTGCATCCATGATGCTTCTGCTTAGTGGGATAATAATGGCTGTTTCAGCGGGAACTCTTCATGTCATGGGACTTAAACTGGATACTACAGTTGAGATGATTCGCCTTTTTGAGCCTCTCGGTGGGCAGTTTGCTGCTTTTCTTCTGATACTGGGTATCACGGGTGCAGGATTATCAACTATATTTCCCATTGTACTGATTGCTCCTTGGCTTATATCAGATTATACTGGAAGACCGCGTAATCTGAGATCACCCTTATACAGAATTTTGATAGTGGGGGGACTGATTTTTGCCTTTGGTTCGGTATTTATTGAACAGACACCTCCAGTACTTATGGTCCTTTCACAGGCATTCCAGGCAACTATTCTTCCTGCCGTAGCTATACCGGTATTTCTTTTAATAAACAGGAAAGATTTAATGAAGGTTCATCTTCCTTCGATAAATATGAATGCAGGTCTTATTGCAGTGATAATTTTTTCCTTAATAACAACCTATTTTGCAATTCTGGGGTTCCTGTAAAAAATCTTCCGGGGTTATTTATTTGCTTTTATCAGCTCCATCATTGCCGAATGCAGCAGGGGGCCGGTTTCGGGCCCCAGTGAGTTTATTTCCCCGTAAGGGGGAGACTCATATCCATATGTATGGGGAGGTTTTTCATCCCACTGGCTTTTCGGAATTATATATCCTATCATGTCGTTTGAAAGCCCTGTTATGAACTTGTATTTATAGGGCATTACCTCCCGCAGCGGGGGGATTTCCTTCGGCCCTGTATCAAAATCCTGTCCTGCAGGTGCTTCAATACCACCGTCCGCAATTTCCGGGTACAGCTCACCGGGATGATGGAGAAAACCGGCAGGGCCCATTTGCCAGAAAGCTATTTCGGAGCGGAATTTCATCCACCCGGTAAGTCCCCTGTTAAACAGTCCGATAGCTGCACCAAGTCTGAAAAGCCTGTTGTCAAGGGGAAGATTTATACTCTTTGCCCTTAGGGCTATTCCACCCTTATCCATATCCGTTGCATCTGGCTGGTTCAGGGCATCAATGGTAAGTTGAGCAAGGGTTAGTCCCTGAGCCTGCACCTTGTCGAACGACGGCTCATAATATACGGTATCGGTAAAAGGACAATCTATGCCTGTATCAGGGTGGGTAGTCATCAGTCCCCCGATATTCCCTGCAACATGCATGGCTACACCCCCCAGTCCGGGAGTTACCAGCGAATCTCCGTGCCATATTCCGTTTTCAATACCCTCCCTCAGATAATGCGGAAAATCTGATGATATCATCAGGTTCCTGCTCCATATGGTTTCAGGATGATTGTCCCATTGTACAAGTGTGCCGAGAGTCTCACCGGTTTCTTTATCAATGGCCTGCATTATGCGCAGCTCCGGATTGATCACTATTGGTTTTCGTGTATCCTTGATCATCGATGCCGCCCCCTGCTCATCGTAAGCGAACCTGAACCGGGCAGGGCGGAGGTTTCCTGTGGCGTCTGCTACG
>PXAP01000057.1 GCA_003567115.1 Bacteroidota bacterium | reverse complement strand
TATCCCGGCCTCCCGGGCCCTCAGCACATTTCCCACAGAACCGTCTGCATCGGTCGGATTGAAAAGAATTGCATCATATCCCATCGCGATGATGTTGTCAAAATGCTCAGCCTCGCGGGCAGAATTGTTCTGCGAATCGTAAATCACCGCATCATAACCAAGCTCCCTCGCTTTGGCAGCGGCAGATTCTCCAAGCACAACAAACCATGGATTGTTAAGAGTGCTGATAACCACTGCCATCCTTCCCTTCTCAGCTCCACGGTTCCGCTGGCAGCACATTAGGACCGGAACCGTCATTATAAGCAGCAGAAATAAAACCAGGTTTCTTCTCATAACAGAAATTCTTTATTATATTTTATGCCCTCGACCGGGAACTTCCTTAAAACATTTTCATAACCCGGTGCCCGTTAGTGTTCATGTGTCTCCCGGCCGGAACCATCATACCCGGCCTCCTGATGCTGAAACTTTCAGCAGGCTCCTGATCAACCCGGCAATTCCCTCAGGTGAAATGCCATAATGGTTGAAAATCTCCTGCTGCGATCCTGTAACCGTGTACTCATCAGGTATCCCTACCCTTCTGAACGGCACACTGATCCCCTCTTCCATCAACACGCCAGCGCAGGCCTCACCCAGTCCACCATAAACACTATGCTCCTCTACAGTTATAACCCCCCTGCACTCAGAAGCTGCCCTTATCAAAGTCTCCCTGTCAAGCGGTTTAATGGTATGCATGCTTATAACGCGCACGTTTATCCCTTCATTGTACAAAAGCTGTGCTGCACCGGTTGCGGGAGCCACTGCCTCGCCGCATGCCACTACGGCAAAATCATTTCCCCCGGAAATTACATTGGCCCGGCCAATCTCAAAAGGTTCATCCTCACCGTAAAGATGAGGCATGGGCCTCTTACCGAACCTCAGGTAGAAGGGGCTGTTGCTCTCCGCTGCCGCCCTCACTGCCATACGTGTCTCATGGTTATCGGCGGGAACCACTATCACAATATTGTTAATAGCCCTTAAAGCAGCAATATCGTGCAGCGAATGATGCGTTGAACCAAGTGCTCCATAGCTTACACCGGCGCTTATCCCCACCAGGTTAACCGGGAAATCTGAATATGCCACATCGTTCTTTATCTGTTCAAGTGCGCGTGCCGTCAGGAAGCAACCGGGAGATGTCGCAAACACCTTCTTGCCGCACGAAGCGAGCCCGGCAGATACACCTACAAGTGTCTGTTCAGCAATGCCCACCTCTACCAGCTGGTCGGGAAACTTTTCAGCAAAGGGCACCAGCTTTCCCGACCCCCGGGAGTCACTTGTCATAACAATAATATCCCTGTCCCTGCCTGCAAGCTCCATCAGGGTTTCAGAGTACACTTCAATATTTGGCCTCCCGGTGGTAAGTTTATCTGTTAACCTCATAATAATTCCTGATGTTTAGCAAGCAACTCCAGTCAGGCTGACAATTCGCCTATCCTCTCTTCCAACTCCTTCACGGCTGCCTGATATTGAGCATCATCAGGCACCCCGTGATGCCATTTAAGCACATTCTCCATAAAACTAACCCCTTTCCCTTTAATGGTGTCGGCTATTATAAATGTCGGCTTGCCGGTCTCCCGGGGTACATCGTTCAGAACCCTGCGCAACTCCGGTATGCTGTGGCCGTCAACATTGACAACGCTCCAGCCAAATGCACTGAATTTTTCATCTATGGGAGACGGGTTGCAGATACTGGAGTATTTATCAGTTAATTGAAGGGTATTGTGGTCAAGTATGGCAACCAGGTTGTCCAGCTTGTTATGGGAAGCAAACATGGCTGCCTCCCAGTTCGATCCTTCGGCCAGCTCACCATCGCCCAGCAGGGTAAAGACCCTGTAACTCTTTTTGTCCTTTTTACCTGCCAGCGCGATGCCGCCACTGATTGCCAGTCCGTGCCCCAGTGCTCCGGTATTGAATTCCACACCCCGGACCTTCCTTGTCGGGTGGCCGACAAAGTGCGATTTGTACCTGCTAAGGGTTTCTAACTCCCTTTCCGGGAAGAAGCCCCTTTCGGCAAGCACAACATACAAGGCCTCCACAGAATGACCCTTGCTCTGTATGTACCTGTCCCTGTCCCCGCTACCAATGGTTTCCGGAGACACATTCAGTACATCGTTATAGAGGACATTGAGAATATCAATACATGAAAGATCACCTCCGGTATGCCCCGCCCCCGCCATTTTTATGTACCGCAGCAGGTCAAGCCTCATCCCGGCTGATTTCTGTTCAAGTTCCCTGTCTGTATAACCAGCCATTTCAAAAAATTAAATTAACAAACAGGCACTCCAATCGCCAAAAGTAAATATTCAAAAATATTAATAAATTTTCGAAATACAAAACTTTAAAAAAAGCCATCTGGCATGAAGAAATCGTACAAGCCTTACTATCCTGTAGTAATAATAGGCGTATTCTTAATCCTAATAAGAAGCTGTAAAAACGAAGATCCACCAACCCTTACAACAATCCCTGTCGGCGAAATCACCGGGAGTACTGCGCAAAGCGGAGGCGACATATCAGATGACGGCGGAGCTTTTGATAATATATGCATATTTTCTATGATCGGAAGAGTCTGGTTCATCCGGTGCCAGGTTATTCAATTAGGGAACCAGGATATTATGCTTACTGATACAGTGACGCTGACATACGGAAGCCGTTTGCACGGGCGATTAACATTCAACCTTCGTTTTGAGGCGTAATTACAAAGGCTTACAACTCGCTATAGTTAAGAATTATTTTGAGAATTCAAATGAATTCCTTACCCTAACATATTTTTTATTTGTTTTTGTTTTACTTTTCTTGTCCTGATGTTTTTTCTCAACATTTGGAAAGTCTTTTTCAATGAATTCTAAATCGAAATTCCCGGGAAGATTCTCAACTAAATTAGGTTCGTCAATCAGATGATTAACAAAATCAAAAGTCAATCCAATATTTCTTTCAACGGTTTCCTTATTAGTCATAATTCAGCGTTTTCTCATTTTCTTAATAAATCTTTCTTTGTACCATTCCCACCTATCTTTCAAGTCCTGCTCTGCATATTTTGAAGCACTTTTCAAGTTGTCAATAGCAATTTATTGTTTTTCTTTATCTCCTTTTGGGTTCATCACATCTAAGTGAAAGAAACCGTGATTGCAGTCATACCTTACAATCGGATGCCATTTATCATCAATAAATGCTTCATATTGAATAACAACATCTATCAATTCGCCTTTTTCAGTTTTCAAACGAACACGTAATCTGTCATTACCGTGTTTATCTAAAAGTGTTTCAAAATTGATTTCTTTCACTAATATCTATTACTATTCAAGGCAAATATAGAACAACAATTTCAATTTAACCATATCATTATTAGGCATTCCGATTTGCCCCATACTAAAGATAACCGCACCAATAGGGTCTGGGTCAACTGGCTATTATCAGCTTAATCTCATGCTCCTTCATCATTGCCTGGTCCTTTGCAGAGATTTTCGAGTCTGTGATCAGGTAATTGATGAGTTAAAGAGTGCCCAGGCTGGCAAATGCATTCCTGCCGATCTTGGCAGAATCTGCAACCAGGTAAACAACATCGGCCGACTCGATCATCGCCCGCTTCACAACAATATCTGATATACTCGGGTAGGTCAGTCCGGCCTTCAGTGTGATCCCTGCTGTTGCCAGGAAGAGCTTGTCAACATGAAGATTATTGAAAAAGTCCGCCGCCTTCTGGCCGGTCAGCGACAACGTGGGGGCTTTGAATTCTCCTCCCGTAACTACCAGGTTGATGCCGGGGTCGCCTCCCAGGATCAGGGCGATATTAAGGGCATTTGTGATCACTGTAAGATTTCTGAAACCGTTTATCAGTTTGGCAATTTCAGTGGTGGTTGACCCTGAATCAAGGATTATGGTATCACCATCATTTATTAGTTCAACAGCCCTGCGTGCAATACTTGCCTTCTCGGCAAGGTTCTCCTGGTTGCGCAACGTGATGTTTTTCACGTTGGATTCAACATTGATAAGGTGTGCCCCCCCGTGCTCCCTCATGATCAGCCCCTCCTTTTCAAGTTTTTCCAGATCCTGCCTGATGGTCACCTCCGTGACCCTGAAGATCCTGCTGAGTTGCGTCACCTTCGCATGCCCGTCTTCCTTTATAAGTTCAAATATCTTTTCCCTTCGCTGGTTCGGAAGCATTTTCAGTCATATTTAATTATTGATTGTTTTTATTTTCGTTTTACAAAAATATCAAAAAATTTCATAAGTAGTATATCTGTTTGATTTAAGGACAAATATCTTTCCCTGCGATAAAACATATCAAAAAATTTTGCACAATCGTTTGCGCATTTACAATATTTTTTCAATATTTGTTTTGATTTTTCCTGAACTACAATCAACCTGAAATGGACCAGACCGTCAGAAATATCAAGGAACTCGCGGCACTTCTTAATATTTCGCCAACCACTGTTTCACGTGTTCTCAACGGAAAAGCTGGTACCTTCAGGATATCTCCCGCAACAACCAAAAAAGTGCTGGATGCTGCAAGGGAGTTCAATTACCACCCGAACAGGATTGCACGCGGACTGCGTCTTGAGAAGACCGAGACAATCGGACTTATTGTGCCCGATATCGCCAACCCCTTCTTCGCTCATGTGGCCAAAACCATTGAATTTGAAGCAAGACGGAACGGCTATTCAATTATACTTTGCGACAGCCTTGATGACATAGAAACCGAATCAGAACTGCTCAAACTGCTTACCGGCCGTAAGGTTGATGGTATAATAATTGCACCGGTCGGCACAGGCAGCAGCCATATTTCAGAATTCCTGAAAAGAGAAATCCCGTCGGTGATCATTGACAGGTACCTGCCGGGATTAGATATACCATCAGTCTCAACTGATAATTATACCGGTGCATATTTGGCAACAGAGCACTTCATAGCCGCCGGCCACAGCCGGATCGCCTGCATACAGGGGATTAACGGCATTTCTGTCAATACC
>PXAP01000117.1 GCA_003567115.1 Bacteroidota bacterium | reverse complement strand
TGGCATATTACATGCCCCTTGAAAGTGCCCGTTTCCAGGAAGCCGTTGCTGCTACACTTGACCTGGTTCGCTGGTACGCCCGGGAGCATGTAATTCTGTGCCTTGTCCCCGCCTTTTTTATTGCCGGTGTTATAGCAGTCTTTGTTAGTCAGGGTTCTGTACTGAAATATTTCGGTGCCCGGGCAAATAAATATATCGCCTATAGTGTAGCCTCTGTTTCGGGAACTATTCTCGCGGTGTGTTCATGTACTATATTACCGCTATTTTCCAGTATACATAAAAGAGGAGCCGGGCTGGGTCCTGCAGTTGCTTTTCTTTATTCCGGCCCGGCAATAAATATACTTGCCATCATTCTTACAGCCCGGATACTGGGCTGGGAGCTGGGAGTTGCCAGAGTGATTGGGGCTGTTATTTTTGCTATTGTTATCGGGTTATTGATGGCACTTTTTTTCAGGAAAGAAGAAAGTGAAAAGGAAGAAGCCCAGATGAATATTGTTGCTCCTCCGGAGAAGCGTCCTCTGTGGCAGACTTCGTTTCATTTTTTCACTCTTGTGCTGATCCTTGTGTTTGCCAACTGGGGAAAACCGGAGGCCGGCGTTGAGAGTGGAGGATGGTATTTTATTTGGTCAAATAAATGGTATATAACCGGGTTTCTCGGACTGGTACTGGCATATTCACTTATAAGGGTTCTGAAAATAGCATGGTGGAAAGTTGCCGCATCTGTTTTAGCCGTTGTAATTTCAACACTTGTTTTCCCGGGTCCGATGGTACCGTTTATTTTAGCCATTGCTGCCCTGGCTGTAATTACATTAAGCAGTGATGAAGAAAACCGTGAATGGACTATTTCGTCATGGGACTTTGCCAAACAGATCATGCCGCTTCTTGCGCTTGGTGTTATTATTGCCGGCTTCCTGCTTGGTTCGACGCATGATGACACGGCACTTGCCGGAATTATTCCCGACCACTGGATAAGTTCACTTGTTGGAGGCAATTCTCTGTGGAACAATCTTTTTGCTTCAGTCGTCGGCGCTTTTATGTATTTTGCCACCCTCACAGAGGTGCCTATACTTCAGGGTCTGATTGGGTCCGGAATGGGACAGGGACCGGCTCTGGCACTGCTGCTTGCCGGACCGTCACTGTCGTTGCCAAATATGCTGGTAATCCATAGTGTAATGGGCACCAGAAAGACTTCGGTTTTCGTAGGACTGGTGATAATAATGGCAACACTCAGCGGATTGATATACGGCTATGTCGCAGAAGGGGTTCAGCAGCCTTAAGAAATATCAGTCGTCACTTCAGCCGGCAGGGACGGTAAAATTGTAAGGTGGCATTTTGACCCGGACTTTAAAGAAAAAAGCTGTGGTTCAGGATATTGGACAACCTGCCGGATTCATAAAAAATTTATTATCTTTATTTTATATAATCTGGTGTGCCGGCAAGGTTAAATAGTTCTGCAAAAAATCCGGTCCCTTTAAAGCCGCCATGAATATTGACAGTATAGTTGGATGTGGTTTGCAGCACTTGATTTGAGAATTTCCAAAAAATGCTGAAGATCTCAACCTCAGAGCTTTTTGCTCTTTTAAACAAAAAGAAAGTTCATATTGCCGATGTCCGTCTTGTTGATTCCTACAACGGATGGAGAATGAATAAACCGGTATTCCCGGGTAAACTGCTGATTATTATGGGAATAAATGATCGTTTTAATAAATCATGAATGGACAACACAGATATACTGATTGCACCTGAGATAAAGATCACTCTCAGTAACTGCCTGCCTCCGGCAGACAGCAGTGAAATGACAGCGGACATCATTACCGGGCTCACCTCATTACCTCCTTATATACCCAGCAGGTTTTTTTATGATAAAAGGGGATCGGCTCTTTTTGAAGAGATCACCAGGCTGCCGGAGTATTACCCTGCACGCACCGAAAAGGAGATACTAAGTGATAGTGCCTCGCGGATAATCAATGACATTGAATACGCCGACATTGTTGAGCTGGGAAGCGGTGACTGCTCCAAGATATCCATTTTGCTGGATGCCATGCCACCTGGCAGAAGGAGATCAGTTAAATATATACCGGTTGATGTGAGCCGCTCAGCAATCCTTAAGTCCGCCGAAACGCTTTCGCGGAAATACCCGGAGATCTCAATCCACGGAATGCTGGCCGATTTTCTAAAGCATCTTGGTGATATTCCCGGTGAAAACCGGAAGATTATTTGCTTTTTCGGCAGTACTATCGGGAACCTGGATCCTGTCCAGACATCGCGTTTCCTTTTGAATATCAGTAGTGAGATGCGGGAGGGCGATCAGTTATTGCTTGGCCTGGATATGGTAAAGGATATAAGGGTACTGGAAGATGCATATAATGATACTCAGGGGGTTACTGCAGCATTTAACAGAAACATTTTAAATGTTGTAAACAGGTATGCAAAAACCAATTTTGATCCACTGCTTTTTGATCATCTTGCATTTTACAATAAGACAGAGAGCAGGATTGAGATGCATCTGAAGGCTATGGAAGGGCTGGATATTGCCTCTGAATATCTCCCGGATCCTGTCCATTTTGAGAAAGGCGAGACTATCCACACCGAGAATTCACGTAAGTTCACTGCCCGGAATACCGGAGAAATTTCCGAACTAACCGGACTGAAGCTATATGAGGTTTACTCAGATAACAGGAGATGGTTCAGTTTGCTTCATCTGATCAAGTAGTTGTGAACATTCATAAATTGGCTGAGTACATCATATTGCTCCGGGCAGGCGGCCGACGGTCCGGAAAAAGGGAAGGATCTGCTTATCGTAACTCAGTTTATGGGTTACTGGTTCACCTGAGCTGCTTTTTACCCTGAAATAGAGTTATATTGACTTTTTAAAGATACCTGTCTGCCCACGCGCCGATTACTTTTCCGGCATACAGAGAATCTTTAGGGTTATTCAGTAGATGGTCCGCGCCATCCAGGGAAATGTAGCTTTTCGGATGACGGGCAGCTTTGTAAAGATCTTCTGCATGCTTTATTCCAACGATGGTATCCTGGGGAGAATGAAGGATAATTAAAGGTTTACGAAGGTTTTTCAAAACATCATCCATGTTTTTAGATTGGATATCATTCAAAAATTGTTTGGAAACATTAAAAGGCCGGCCTCCGATAGAAATTTGGGCTGAGCCATATTTCTCGATATTTTCTGTACCATTTTCCCAAAGATGCTTTATATGATCCGGTGAAGATGGAGCTCCGATAACAGCAACGGCTTTTACGGATGAAATTTCCGCGGCAGCAAAAATTACCGCTGCACCACCGAGGGAGTGTCCGATCAGAAGAGAAGGAGTCCTGTATTCATTCTTTAGAAATTTGGATGCATCAATAAGATCCTGTACATTGGATGAAAAGTTGGTTTCTTCGAATTCCCCTTCACTTTCACCCAGTCCTGTAAAATCAAAGCGCAAAACAGCAATGCCATATTCATTGAGTGAATGTGAGATGTTTCTGATTGCTGAAAGGTTTTTGTTACAGGTAAAGCAATGGGCAAAAATGGCAAAATGTTTTATTTTATCATTCCCGGGAAGTTCAATTTTTGCCGAGAGGTTCTGCCCGCCTGTATTCGTGAAATGAATTTTTTTTGTGCCCATAATTTTCTTCTTTAGTATTAAAGTTCGGCAAAAGTTACAATTTCTCCAAAGCCGGAAGGATATTTTTTACCGGTATGCGTTTTTATAATCATATTATACCTTCTTTCTCATGGAAAACGAAGTAGGGAGAAGAGATTTCCTTAAAAAGGCTTTTATCAGAAGCCGAAAAAGGAGAGCTTATCCCTCATGAAGAGGTAATAAAAGAAGCAAGGGCAAAATATAAGCTGGACTAATGAAGATAAGCTGGACCCCGACAGCAATAAATGATAATAAGAATTACCAGTTTAAACATTCATCGGGGGCTTGTGAAAGGTCTTTTGCAATCCAGTCTGCTTCCCTGAGCTGGTCTTTATCAAAGCTGGTGGTCAGGGCGAGGCACCTGCATCCGGCATCTTTTGCTGCTTTGACACCGCTGACTGCATCTTCAATTACAAGGCATTGTTCAGGCCTGAGCTTTATTTCACCTGCAGCCTTTATGAAAATATCGGGAAAGGGTTTTTTCCTTTCCACCTGCTGGCCGTTTATTATCGCATCAAACAGAGAAGTCTGCAGGCCTATCTCCTCCAGATTGGTCCTTACCTTTATTTCATCGGCACTTGAGGCTATTGCCATTTTATACCCAAGGCTGCGGCATTTTTCCATAAAATCAAACACCCCGGGAAGGGCTTTCAGCCTGCCATGCACAATTTCTTTATAGATTTCATAGGTTCTGCCCTTGTCTTTCTCCACATCAAAAGGAAAACCATACTTCTCAGCAACTCCGCCCAGGTAACGGTTTTCACCCATTCCGGTAAATGGCTTGAAATCTTCAGGGCTCACGGACAGCCCTTTTTCCCTGAACATCTCAATACCTGCCCGGCAAATATATTCTTCCGAGTCCACAAGAACTCCGTCCATATCAAATATTACTCCCTTTATCATATTAAAAGTTTTAATAATGTGACAGTTACAATGTTGGGTCTATTTCGAGCAGGGCACTGACAGTCCTGTATATTTCATAAAACGTATTATAAAGGGGCACTGGCGCTATCCTTATAATATTTGGCGGCCGCAGATCGGTAATTACCCTCCGTGCAAGCAGTCGCCGGTATATTTCTTCAGCATGTGGGTGCTCTACGGCGATATGCCCTCCGCGACGATCGGGCTCTGCCGGGGTGATTATCCTGAATTCCGGGTATTTGCTTATAAGCCTTGTTTCCAGTGACCCGGAAAGAAAAGCGGTCAGCCTCAGTGATGTTTTTCTTATCCTTTCAATTCCGGCTTCGAGTGTTATGTTAAGGGCGCCCTCCATTGGTGCTGAACCCAGTATGCCGGGAGATGATATCTGCCACCTGCCTGCATTGTCAGCCGGAGTAAAGGTTGTCAGCATATCAAACTGT
>PXAP01000172.1 GCA_003567115.1 Bacteroidota bacterium | reverse complement strand
ATAATAACTTGATCAAGATAAGATTTTTTTAAATGGTTTCCTAAGAGATATCAGAACCTTCGTCAATACTTACAGGCATTTGGTTTTTCAATATTCTGCTTTTGTTTAATAAAAGCTGTCTCTCGTCAAAAACTTTATTTTCATCAGAAAGTTGCAGTAAGTGCCATGAGCTGGTCAAAGCAGAGTTATAGCCGGACTTATATAATTTAATTTATAGTATGTTGTCATTAATCTTTTGAACTGTCAAAATATCTTTAAATGAAATCAAACATTTTATGTCATTTTATTTGCTTTAATTTATTAACTTTATCCGATGTATTGACTATTTGTATCATGCATATTATCTGAGTGTGTATGAAAATATTTTTACTCTTTTCAGTATTATTATTTAATGGCGTTTGCAGTGCACAGACTGCAGATGAGTATCATGAAAAAGGGGTTTATAAAATTGAGATTGGCGATTATGAGGAAGCATTGAAATACCTGACCAGGGCCATTGAGCTTAACCCTGATGAATCATATGCATATATTACCAGAGGTAATGTGAAAGTTATGCTTGGCGATCTGGCAGGAGCAATAGCAGATTTCAACAAGGCCATAGAGATTGATCCCGACGAAGCCTACGCCTATTATAACAGAGGTTATGCCAGGGATGAACTTGGTGATTATGAGGGAGCGATAGAAGATTTCAGCAGATTTATTGATCTAAAACCCGATTACGCAGATGCATATTTCAATAGAGGGGTTGCCAAAGCTAATCTTGGTGATCTTGAAGGGGCAATATCAGATTACAGCAAATATATTGAGATTAATCCAGATGACGCAGATGCTTATCTGAACAGGGGCAATGTAAAAGTCAGTCTTGGCGATTTTGCGGGAGCAATAGAAGATTACAACCGGGTTATTGAGATTAACCCTGAATACACAATTGTTTACTTTAACAAGGGGTATGCAAATTATTATCTGGATAACATGCAGGATGCATGCAGGGACTGGAAAAAAGCCGGCGAACTGGGATATGCGCCGGCTTATGAATTAATTGAAAAGCATTGTAATTAGTTATTTATTCAGGCTTCAAGGCAATTCAAATTCAAAAAACATTGCCCTGTTTTCCTGCTCTGCGAAATACTCGCCCTGGCCCCATGCGCTTTCTTTCTCATAATAAGGCACAGGGTATTTAATTAAAACATCCTGTGCTTCTTCGATGCTGAAGATTATTGAAAAAACGCCACCATATTCAGGTATAAAATCTGCATGTAGTGTTGCACGCCTGACGATTTCATTAACTCTGTCCATGTCATGCCGCGACTCAATAACGGGAGGCAGAGTGGACACAAGATCCCATATTGCGTATTGAACATCACCGTAGGTTGCTATGCCCAGATCCACCCCTTCACCTTTTAATTTCTCACCAACAAATTCCTGATTCAGTATCCAGTTTACTTTATTTATATTTTCCGGATAATTTAATCCAATAACATCATCGAGATCTTCGAGACTTGAAAAGAGATCAGCATCGTACCAGTTATTTCTTGAAATCTCCACATCTGCTTGTGCACACCATCCATGATATTTACCATCAAGAAAACCATCGGTATTTTTGATGGTAACTTCTGTAAAATAAGAGGGACGTATTTCAGGCTGGTCCCATTCAGTCAAAACTTTTAAGGTAGCATTTGCAGGCAGTTTATCTGCAAAATTTTCCAGGACTTCCATACCGCTGGTAACCACTGCATGGGCAGCAATTGCAAAAAATCCCAGTTCCGGATCATTTTCGATGGGAATTTCATACTTAACTGTCATGCTGTTATCATTTTTACTTTTATGTGCAAATCTTTCCATATCAGGCTCGCTGGTATTGCCAACAAATGGAAAGCCGTGAAAATACTCTGCCCCCTGAGGCCCTTTTGGCTCCCAAACATGCAGGTAGGTTTCATTAATAACCATCCCCATTTTTGCAGTATATTTAACAAAGAGCATGTCTCCCTCAAAACTTACGGATATTGAGCCAACTTCCATATTTTCTTCTGCAATCAGAGATACTGTGTGTACCTCAGGTTCAGGCCTCGCATCATCGTCCTTATCACAGGCTGCCATAATAAGGGCGGTAAAAATCAGAATGGAGAATAATATATGCTTCATAAGATCAATTTTTTTAAACATAGTTTAATATAAAATTACGACATTATTAAAGAGAAATCAAAATAAAATATCATTATTTGATAAATGCCTTGTGTGTAATGATAAATGCATTAATAATAGAGATAATAGTCCCCAGATAATGGGCAATACAGCCCCATAAAGAATAACTTTAATATGAAGTTACATAAGAGTGTGCTTAATGTCCTGATATTAAAGCATATATAATTCAAGGTAAGTAACTGAATTACCTCATAATAAGCACGCGGGCAGAGGTTTTGATGCCCCTGTTGTCTTTTACCCGGAAAATATAGGTTCCTCTTGAAAATTGACGTGTGTTGAATTCATATAGTGTTTCTCCCTGTTTTATAATGTCGGAGTACACCAGGTTTCCGGCAATATTGTAAACCTCCAGGACATGTTGTTGTGTAACGGGCTCGCTGAACCTGATAAACAGGTAGTCAGTTGCAGGGTTGGGGTAGAAAACAATATCTGACCCGGAAGCGGGTTCCGGAAGCGGCATTACCGATACCGGCACTCCGAAATCTGCAGAGGTTTCAGCCTGGTATATTTCCTGGCTGCTTTCATCCTGGATGAAAACTACCACGGCAAGGTTTTCAGCATTGTATACATTCTCTATTGTCCAGTTAAAGCTGTATTCTTCTGCCTGATCCCTTGTCCAGTTTTCGGGAAGTTGTGTGCCGCCGGCATCCGGCAGTAATTTCCTTACCACATTCCTGTAAACATGGTCGCCCGGTATTCCTGCCAGGGAAGCATCAATCTCTGTCTCAACCATTGCCACCTGAAGCGTTAAATCCATCGGGCCCTGATCCAGCAGAGAAATGATATCAACATAAATGCTGAGATGATCATCGTCCTGGATCTGGTTGATCGAGATAGTGAACCCCGGATCATAAAGTGCCCTTACAAGAAGGTCCTTTTCATTGAAATCAGCATCAGAATAATCATAGCGCCAGCTTTCTGAGATCCCGCCATCCATCACCGAATAGGGAACGGAGGAGATACCGTAGTAGAAGACCCTTGCTGCCGGATCGGCACTGTTTTGACTGTTTATGGGGTCACTTTCGGGGAAATCGGTGTGATAGCTTATAGTCGTTAAATCATCAGGCCTGTTCTGTGCAATTACGTTAACAATATCATTGGCGTCAATGCTGTTGTTGTCGGGTGCATTAGTGAAATGTTCAAGCAGAACCTGGCGGGTGCGCCCTTCTATCCGGATATTGTCGAATGCGAATCCCCTGGTATCCTGACCCTCCCCGTCTGAGCCATAGGCCAGCCTTAGCCGGATATTATCTTTACCTGTAAGCATATCCAGGCCGTGACGTGACTCAACCCATTGTCCGTTATCACCGTTTCCGGCAGATGACCAGCCGGCAGGCTGGTTGCCCGGCATACCTGATATCTGTGTTGTATTGTACCAGTTGATGCCCGTACCCACACTGCCGATATTGTGCCATGTGGCGCCGTTGTCCTGAGTATATTGCAGAACGGCACCGTCATGTTCGTTATCGAATTCCTTCCACAGGTCAATCAGTATCATGGGCCGGTCGATCCCGCTGAAATCAAAACAGGGGCCGGTAACCATTGATTGCTCAGCAACACCGTTGTTTATATCTGTGTACCACAAATTAGCTCCCGAAGAGGTTGAAGTGAACACATCTCCGTCCGGCGGTCCATACACCCAGCTGTTAACAGGATCATCGCCCGCTGCGGAACTCTCCCAGAACTCTTTGTCATTATCAAAATTCTCCGCGTACCAGTCCACGTCAAGCCTCACTGTCGGAACTTCGGCAAAAACATGCGGATCACCCAGTTCTGTACCCTCAAGACCATCAGCATCTGTCAGCATGGTTACCTGGTACACACCATCTGTGCCGGTATGGAGTAAATATGGATTCGATGAAGTTGTAAAACTAAACTCATCAGTGCCATCTGTATAATAGACTGTCCACGGCGCCCTGCCGGTGAAGCTGAAAATAAGATCTTCCGATGTCCCCTCGCAAAACTGAGCGGGACCGGTTATTGAAACAGTTGGCAACATATTTTCAACCGGACCGAAATATTCGCTTGATACCATGTTGCCCGGCGATTCGCCTGTTTCTGCAACGGGGGTTACTTCCACCCTGATAAATTTATCTTCGTCATCCAGGGTAAGAGTGTATTCAGCACCTTCATATATTTCCAGTTCGTTGGAACCTGAATCATCATCGGCCCTGAACCATATTATTTGTGTATCACCCTCGGGATCACCTTCCGGATCAAAATAGTCATAATCTGCCTCAAGAACTCTGGAAACCTCAAGTATGCCTTCTATAACAACATCAGATACTGATGGTGGTGCATTCAATACCTCGATGTACGGGCTTTTTACAGGTTCACCCTCTTCGGTCCCGGTCTGTGCAACCGGGGTCACTTCAAATGCAATGTATTTTGCTGCATCATCAACAGTCAGGGTATATGTGATTTGATCTGCACCTGCTATCCTGGTTTCATTGGCACCCGATTCATCATCTGCCCTGTACCATGCAAATTCTGAGTCACCCTCGGGATCATCTTCAGGATCGTAATATGTGTAACTTCCTGTTAAAGTGTTTCCAATATCAGGAGTTCCCGTTACTTCGACATCCAGGGCTTGCGGAGGTCGATTGGGTATATCCTGTGCCTCTATTGTTACCCCGTCAGGATCAGAGATGTCATAATCAGGATGCACCGGCCTGTTCCATCTGTTTGCTGCAGCCAGATTATAAGCATGACCTGTGCTGGAGATTGTTCCTTCAATATCAATTATCTGATCAACCTGCTCCTTGTCATCTTCATTGACAAATATGATAAACCTGGTATCAGATAAAACATCTACATCAGGAGT
>PXAP01000210.1 GCA_003567115.1 Bacteroidota bacterium | reverse complement strand
GCCGAAGGCCTGGAATTGCAGAAATAGCCCCTGAGATTGATGCCCCTCGTTTCTATACCGCCAAAATTTTACAACAGATGGTAAAACTTGGTGTGATGCAATCATTCAAAGGAAGAGGCGGAGGGTTTTATTTTGATAAAGACAAACCTGATCTGACAATTAAAACCATGGTCGAATTGACAGGCGGCAGTAAGATTATCGACGGATGCGGCTTTGGCCTTAAAAATTGTAATATAAATACCCCATGCCCCTTGCATGAGCAATATGCCCCTATAAGGGAGGCAATTAAAACCCTTGTTGAGACCGAAACTATTCAATCATTGGCAGGAAGATACACGATGGAGTCGAAATAAAAAATAACCGGTTTCACGATCATAGCCGGGAGGTGCTGATCCTGGTTTTCGCCGACTCAAGCGGTACAATGTATTCAAATGTAACCGCTTACTGGACCGGTATCCAAACCGCCACAGGGGATTTGCCCCTCCCCGTATCAAAGATGCAATCAGCAACGAAGGAAAGGATCTTCAGCTTGATGCGGAAAAAAGCTGGAATTTTGAACTGGGAACCCGGGCCGGATTTTTCGGGCATCTTGGTGTTGAACTGACAGCCTTCTTCATGGATTTTTCCAACCAGGTTATTCCCGTTTCCGAGTCATCCGGTGGAGCAGGTAGCGGCTATATAAATGCCGGCCGTACCCGTCATCGGAGTGCCGAGGCAGAGCTCGGGCTCGATATCGACGGATTGATAGATATTCCCGGCAATTTGTCCCTGAACCTTAATGCCACTTTCGTGGAATCGGTCTTTTCGGGTGACCGCCTTGTGGTTTATAAAATTTCTAATGGCATACCAGGTGACACGGTATTTATGAATGTTAAGGGAAACCGCACACCCTATGCACCCGGAATAACCGCTGCGGGACGCCTCCATTATGAAAGTCCCCGCGGATTTGGCATCAGGCTCGCCGGTCACCTGACCGGCAGGCAATATACCGATGTGCTTAATACCGGAAATGTGAACGACTGGTTGCTGAACGACCTGAATGATCCTGAATATGCTTATGTTCAGGCAACGGCTAACGGACACATCGGTGAACTGCCTTCATTTTTTGGAATTAATGCTTCAACCTGGTATGATATGGCAGAGAACCTGAGGCTTAACCTGAGTGTGAAAAACCTGATGAACGAGAGATACATTTCCACACGACGGCCGCAGGGCATAAGGGTTGGACTTCCCAGGATATTTATCGCGGGACTGCATTACAAGTTTTAACCGGTATTTGTTATGGCAAAAAAACGAAAATTAAAAAGAAAATAATTAAATCATTTGAGTTGTTTATATGATTGAAAAATATATTGTATATTTATATGGCAGAATATGATAGTATTGGTAGTAAAAAATTAAACCTATGAAGCGAGCATGTTTACAAAACACCAACAAGAATAATAATCAATTTCGTGCGGGTTTCATACGACCATAAGTATAAAATTATTAACGTATGAAAATCAATACAAAAACAAGGTATGGAATAAGGGTGATGATAGAACTGGCCTTAAATCAACATAAGGCAGGTATTTATCAAAAGGATATTGCCAAAAATCAGGATATCTCTTTTAAATATCTCGACCATATAATTGCCTCGCTGAAATCTTCCGGACTGGTTACCACGGTAGCAGGAAAGAAGAGCGGGTACAGGTTAAACAGGGAACCCTCTAAAATTACCGTGTATGATGTTTATATTGCTTTTAATCCGGAATTTGCAGTAGTGGATTGCCTGATTGATGAAAGATTTTGCAATAAAAATAATCAGTGTGCAGCACAGGATTTCTGGGGCGGTCTCAATGCCCGTATTATATCGTATTTAAAATCAACCACAGTTGACGACCTGGCAAAAAAACAGGATGATATCAACCAACAACAACAGGAGTTGATATTTCATATTTAAGGTAAGTTTCCCGCCTGCAGCGTTAAAATAATCCCTGCTTTAATCCATCGTCCAGGCACCGGAACATTTCCAATATCGGTATAACCTGTATTGAAAAAGTGATAAGTAGTGTAAGATATTATATCAGGAGCCGGAGTGTCAAACAGCCTGTATGATGTTATGAATAGTTATCATTGTAAAAAGAAAAGCAGATGTATATACAGAAATAACGATTTTTTTATGATTGACCGGAAAAAATTTATTGATGATCTTCATAATATAAGAGATAAATCACCACTTATCCATAATATTACAAACTATGTGGTGATGAATTTTACGGCAAACACTCTTCTGGCCATAGGAGCTTCACCTGTTATGGCTCATGCCCCGGAGGAAATGGAGGAAATGGTATCAATATCTTCAGCCCTGGTTCTCAATCTGGGAACATTGAGCAGAAAATGGATAGAAGCAATGCACATAGCCGGTGAAACGGCAAAAAAACAAGGGAAACCGGTTGTACTTGATCCCGTTGGCGCCGGTGCCACTTCCTTCAGGACCGGTACTGCCAAAAATATAATTGAAAAAATTAAACCGGATATAATACGTGGCAATGCCTCGGAGATTCTTGCCATTGCACGGGCCGGGATATCAACGAAAGGAGTTGAGAGCACATTGGCTGCCGATAAAGCTGTTGAAGTCGCCAAAGAACTGGCTGTAGAAACAGGATCGGTAATCAGTGTAAGCGGGAAAACGGATTACATAACAGATGGTAAAACTGTTCACCGGGTTGACAACGGACATTTTCTACTTGGCAAAATTACGGGAACAGGTTGTGCCGCAACGGCTATAACAGGTGCTTTTGCAGCAATTAACAATGATTATCTGACCGCAGCCACGGAAGCTATGATGGCAATGGGTATTGCCGGTGAAAAGGCTGGCGGGGAAACTGATTCTCCGGGCACGTTCCAGGTAAAATTCATAGATGAATTGTACAAACTTCAGATATTGATAAGTGGATACCAGGACACCAATAAATCTTGATCTGTATCTTGTAACAGACCGGAAATTGTCTTTGGGCATGCCCCTTCATAAAGTTGTGGAAAAGGCTGTAAAAGGGGGAGTAACAATTGTACAACTCAGGGAAAAATACCTGAATACAAATAATTTTATTGAAGAAGCTCTTGAAATAAAAAAAATACTGGATTTCCATGGTGTACCCCTTGTTATTAATGACAGGACAGACATAGCCCTTGCAGTCGGAGCCAGCGGGGTACACCTGGGCCGGAATGATATGCCCTGCCACTTAGCCCGTAAGTTAATGGGACCGGATAAAATTATCGGACTGTCGGTTGAAACCTTTGAACAGGCTGAAGAAGCTAATCAGCATGATGTGGATTATATTGCCATAAGCCCTGTATTTGTTACTGCAACAAAAAAAGAACTTACAAACGGACTGGGAATTGACGGAGTGAAAAAGATCAGTGAAATTTCCAGACATCCTGCAGTAGCCATAGGCAGTATTAAAATGTATAACGCAGCAAAGGTCATCCAGGCGGGTGCAGACGGTATTGCAGTTGTTTCAGCTATATGTTCTGCCCGTGACCCTGAAAAGGCAGCACGAAAATTGATCGAAGAAGTGAGAAAGGGAAAAAATAAAACACCTTGCTTCATGTGAATCAGTGAGAGGGAGATAGGAGAAGTATGGTTTAATAAAATGTTTATGACAATCGAGGACGAGGTTATTCTGATGTTAGGGATAGGAGAAATATGGTTTAATAATATGATACCTGTTTAAGTATTCATTAAGATGACCAATCCTGCCCTGCAAGGATCAGCCGTTCACCGGAACGGATTTTGCGCAGATTGCATCCAGGCAGTTGGAAAATAAGTATCAGGTCAAATACGTGCTTTAAATATTCAAAGCAACAATGGTTTGTAAACCCATGAGTGTACAATATCTCTTGTTCAGGCTGCAAATGGTTGTATTTCAATCCCTGTCTTTAATATTTCGTATTATTGAAAGTTGCTTGATAAATAAAACCCATAAACGCACTGTCACTCGAACACTTTTTTGACAGGAAGATTTCCCGTTGTGCAAACATTGTTAAAAACTTCCTTCTACAGGTTTTGCAAATCCATGCTTAAGCCGGTAAATTTATCTGTGTTTACCGGCGGGTATCAGCTGCCAGTAACCCGAATTCTGTAAAACATAATTTATAAGATATGGAAAGTCAGGCGAAAAAAAAGAAGGTTCCTTATTATAAAAAACCTGAAAGGATGTCCCTGGAGGAGTGGCAAACCGAGCTGCGCAGGCAATTTGCTGCTGACCAGAAGTTCGAGGTTAAAAACATGGGAGATCACCCGGTTTTTTCTGATTTTGAGGTTTATAATCCGGAGTCGGATAAAAGCTACAAAGTGTCTGTAAGGGATAATAAAAGCAGTTTCGATTTTTGCGCGTGCCCTGATTTCAAAATTAACGGGCTTGGCACCTGCAAGCATATCGAGTATGTAGTGGCTGACCTCAGGAGGCTCAAAAGGAACCACAAGTATTTCAAACAGAACCATCAACCCGCCTATTCATCGCTCAGCATCCATTACGGCAAGGAAAGAAGGATAAGGTTGAAGAAAGCCGAAGGAATATCATTTGATGGTTTCGAGTCCGGTTGCTTTGATGACCAGGGCTTTCTATTACCTGGGAAGACCGGGTTTATCGAAACTTTTATCGGAAAGGCCGTTGAAATAGATCCCGGTTTCAGGGTTTATCCTGATGTTCTTGATTTAATACGCGAGCATAAAGAGGCTGAAAGAAGGAAAGAGCTTGTAAACAGGCTGTTCCCGGATGGAATTAACAGCGGGATCTTCGGCGGGTTGATCAATACCGATCTCTATCCCTATCAAAAGGAGGGAGTGATAAGGATAATCGAGGCCGGGAGGATATTGCTTGCTGATGAGATGGGATTGGGGAAAACAATCCAGGCTATTGCAGCCATGGAGATATTTGCCCGTTTTTTGAATGTTAAAAGGGTATTGATTATTTGTCCCACCTCCCTGAAGTACCAGTGGAAAAGAGAAATTGAAAAGTTTACCTCACGTGATGTGATAATCGTGGAAGG
>PXAP01000270.1 GCA_003567115.1 Bacteroidota bacterium | reverse complement strand
GGCAACCTTTTTCGTGGGGAATTTCAATGCCCCCCAATACCAGCTTTCTGCCAGTGACAAGCTGATGGACATCAAAGCCGATGCCGGTACGCAGCTTCATAAAATTTCAAATATTTTCTCAGAATGCTTCATCCGGTCTGCTTCTTCTGAGTGCTTCAAAATCGAATGCCAGGGAAAACCTCAGGGTGTTTGCCAGGGGATTGGTGCGGTAGACGGGGATAAGGTATGCAACATCAAGGGCAAATACATTGAGTTTCAAACCTATTCCGGTAGTGAAATATTTTCTGTTGCCCTTGGTTTCATGTTCATGATAATACCCTCCCCTGATGGCAAACTGGTCAAGATACCAGTATTCCACGCCCGCCGAATAGAAAATTTCTCTCAGCTCCTCCCTGAATCCTCCGGGGGCATCATAGAATGACTGAAGCATTCCCGCGGGTACCGATACATTGGGATCAAGGCCGGCATGTATTACGGAGTTGCCGTCTTCATCATCCCTGTATATAGGGGGGGTGGGAACAAGAAGCTTGTTAAGATCCAGGGCCAGGGTCAGACTGTTGTAGGAATCCAGATCCATTTTGAGCGAACTGCCAATACCCAGGTTTATTGGAATAAACTGTGCATTCTGCTCGTCACTGTAGGTAATTTTATTGCCTATATTGGAGATATTCATTCCAAGCGCAAGCCGGGAGGGCAGTTCAGATATGGAGATATTGTTATGATAATAGGCGGAAACATCAGCAGCAAAAGCCTGTGCTGCTTTGGATGCCATTCCCTGAACATACTGACCTCCTGTAAGATCAGACCTTATATATCGGAATGCAATTCCCCCGCTGAAATTATCGGAAAACAGCCTTGAATAGGCCGCATCAACTGCAAATTCATTTGGTGAATGCTGACCGTCAAATTCACCCGCCATATTGGTGAAGATGATCTCTCCAAGCGAAAAGTATGTCAGTGAGGCGGCTAAAACCTGTTGGTTATCTATTCTCATGTAGCCTGTAATATGGGCAAGGTTAATGTCGTCAATAATGTTTCGGAGCCATGGTGTGTATGAGAAAGCAGCGCCGAAATCATTTTCAATAAAGGCATATTTGGCAGGATTCCAATGCATGGAATATACATCGGGACTGACAGCTATACCGGCATCTCCCATGGCTCCGGCTCTTGAATCGGGAGCGACTGTGAGAAAGGGAACCGCCACATGTACCACATTAAGCTGACCGCCCAGTTCGTATGGTGTTCCGAGTTCCTGTGCGGCAAGAGGGTGCAGCAGCAATTGAGCCATCAGCATTGATATGAACACTAAAGACCTGTTTTTCATTTGATGAAATAATGTTTAGAGGTTGCAAAAATATGATAATTGTTCAAATAACAGTATCTATGAATTCTTAATGTTCTTACTTTTACGCTGCCGCAGTATAAGTATAATGTTAATATATTTTAATTTTCCCGCTTCCCGGTATAATATAACAAGTAATATCTCTATTTTAGTATAACCAGCTTTTCATATTTCTCTGCCGTTTCGCCATCTGCTGTCCTGATCCTTATGCGGTAAATGTATACACCTCTTCCCAATCTGTCCCCATAATCATCCAGTCCGTCCCAGGGTATGGGATCCGGCTTAAACCCGGCAGTATTTACCGAAGTATCAATTGTTTTTACAAGTCTGCCCGAAATAGTGAATATCTGGATCAGAACGTCAATTCCCTTGCCAGGCTGGTTATGTTCAAAGTGAAAGGCTGTGTGCTGTGTGAAAGGATTCGGATAATTGAAAACATGATTAAGGGTGAGCTTATCTGATTGGCTTACGGTGAAATCAAGGCTTGATTCGGAAGAATTGTTGAAAACATCCCAGGCCTTCAGCCGTATATTGTAATCTCCCTCTTCAAGATTTGAGAAAGGATACTCTATGGTACCGCTCTGGTAACTGTCAGCATCTGCCACATAATAATCGTTAAGTACCACGATACTTGCAGGATCATTGTTCAGGGTAAGGGTTATATCATGACCTATTCCGCTTCCTACTGTATTTATACCACTGCTGTCTGTAAGAAATACCAGCAGGCGCGGATTCTGGTCTGTTATCCCCCCTGAAACAAAATTGGGGTCATTCATGTAAAGCTCTATTTCCGGCCCCTCAGTGTCAATTATTGCATCGGGATCGGATCCGCCGATTATTATATCTTTATTAAAGCCGGCAGCATCTTTTAAACCGTCACTTGCAAAACTGCTTATCTTTCCGTTGCCGTAATGGTAAGCAATATCTTTCGGTACTATGAAACTGAAGCCAAATTCTCCTCCGGTGATGCTGGCTTTTCCCTTATAGATTATATTACTGCGGCTTGAGTATGTGAACGGGTCGGATCCCTCGTTTCCAAGCGTGGTATTCACGGTTTTTTTGTCAAATACCGTATGGGAGACCATCCCCCCGAAATCATTATACAGATTACCCTGGTCACTTACAATTTTACCTGATATGCTTACCCTGCTTAAAGCTTTTAATGTATCGGGGGGTTCTGTAAGCGGGGTTTCATTTATTGATGTTATTATTATCCTTTGACGGGGTATAGCCAGTTTCATTGAAGGATCGCCCAGAAGAGTGAAGTTCCTTTTGTTGATGCCCGGTCCCAGATTTATTTTGGTAAGTCTCATTACATCACCAAGGCGCATATCCCTGCCATTATGGTTTCTCTCAAGAACAAAGCGGTAAAAATTCTGATTCAGAAAAAAATTTGGAGTGGCATATGCCAGCCTGGTTGTTGAAAATAACGCTATACCTCCCCCTCCCGGATTAAGGAGAAGCATTTCTCCGGCCGACACTCTTTCGGGGTTGTCAAAACGGCTGAATTCACAGGTTGCTGTCATAAATACAGGTAGCTGGTCACGGTTGGTAAACGAAAGTGCATCGTTAATATCCAGAATATTTTCATCTGCCAGTCTCAATTCATTACCATGCCCGGTATAGTTGATAATCAGTGCCCCCTTTCTTATTCTTTCCGATATTGCATGATTTACCCCCGGATATCTCTGTCCCAGAGAAGTACCTGTTTTAGGCCAGGCATCCAGATATATCTTTTCAATGTTATATACCGGATAACTGCTTTTGACACCTTCTGCAAGTATATCCGAATCGCGCATATGTATATTGTTGTCTCCGTCATCTCCTATAAAGCATAACACGTTTTGCCAGTCCCCCTTTTTTTCTGCACTGTTGTAATTAATTATCTTATTAATAACCGCTTGTGCCTGTTCAGGGGTAGTAACCGGCAGCCTCCCTATACCGATGTCCAGCAGTCCCAGATACTCTCCCTCATCATCATCGAGCAATCCGAAAAAGTCATCGCTGACAAAGGATCGTGTGGGCCTGAGGGAGTAAGGGGACTGGTATGTGGGTACGAAGTTGGTACCGGAGGGATCACCCGGCCTGTTATCATAAGATCCTTTTCCAAGCAGCAGCAGATACTTTGGCATTTCCGGTTCATTTGCCGCCCTGTCGTACAGCATCTTCATAAAATCCCTTATCGCAGTAACGTCAGGTTTTCCGGAGGAGAATTCATTATATATCTGTCCGGGGGTAACCACTACAACATCCAGGCCGTCATTATTACGCCTGTGGCTTGCCAGTTGATTGGCCTGACTCATGAAGAGCGGATCGGAGACAATTACCATATCTGCTGAACGGATACCATGAAGGTTTTGATTGGGTACCATACCGATAACTTCCGGTTCAAGGTAATTATTCCCGTCAAAGGCAATGTACTGGTTAAGCTGACCGGTCAGATCCTTAAAAGTTAAAATATTGCCCGAATGCTCCGTGCCTGGTTCCGAGATATTCAGCGGATCGCTTATATCCCATATCCTGGTATCCGCATTTGCATCTTCAAGCCTGAACTCTGTTACCTGACCTTCATTTACAGACCCGGAGTCTCTGAAATGCATCTGGCTGCCGGACATGATCAGGGAGCGTCTTACATTCATGATAAGATAATCGAGCCAGCCTTCTGCAGAGGCTGTGTTCTGGGAAAACAATACTGAAAGTTCTATTTCTTCACCCGCCGGAATGAAGCCTGCTGTTCCCTCTCCGGCAAACGCGTAATCTGAAACTGTCCTGGCCATGTTGACCGGCGGGATATTCAACCGATCCAATGCAAGTGAATTATGCATTGCAGTAAAGGAGGATGCTACGGGTGATCTTGCTGCTGCCCTCCATTTAAGTGTCGCCTGACTGTCTGTTATGATATCGGGAAAACTGAAAGTGAAATCATATTCGGTTATTACTTTAAAATGCTCTCCAAACCAATTTCTGCCTGATTCCAGAAGGTTCACCAGATCACGGTCATGGAAGTCATAGTCATCAAATTCATCCACCCTGGCATCCGGCGGGTCTGATGGAACAGATTTCTTTTCTATCCGGGATTTACCGGAAGCAGAAGAGGTAATGAAATAATAACTTCCGTCCGAATAGAGATGGCGTTCATATTCAAACATCCCGTTTGCCTTATTGTAGTCCCAGCTTACCGGGCCTTCCCCGTAAAACAGAATATAATCACCCTGGTTAAAAACCCCGTCATCTCCTTTATTCATATATATTTTGTTTTCAACAAGGTCCACTTCTCTGGGCTGATTGTTCATTTTTGGCAGCATACGGTTGCCATTGCCAAAAATTCTGACGTTGGCAGGGTTTTCAATCGCCATTTGAACCAGATCATCGTATGAAATCCTGTATATACCGTCTTCATAGGTTTTGACCATGACCCATGTACCGCTGGTTAATACCGAATTGCCGGCATAACCTTGTTTTTGGGGCAAAGCCTGGGATTTAAATTCTTCTGGTTTTTTGTAAAACCGGTAGGAGAATGAGGTTAGTTTTTCAATATTGCCGTTAACCGGGTTCCTTCTCAAAGGGACAAATGATATTTGCAAAGCAGGTTGCCCCCTGGTTATAACCCAATTTTGCTTTGGTATTATTTCACTCTCCAGCTGATCTGTATTTTTAACAGAGGTTGGTTCATCCTCTTGCAGAGTCTCAAACTGTTTGTCTGTCAGCTCAATAAAGTGATCAGGATAATGATTGTAATCAAAAAGAAGTTCATTATAAACCGGAAGTCCGAAACGGTCATCTGTGTAATTGGCCTGATCGAAATACAAATAAGGCTCCTGCAGGTCAAAACCGCTGCCTTTTTCTTTTTCTTCGGGAGTGATCTCAGATTCATGCCATTTTATGGTTCTTCCGGCAGGTAATGTTTGGGCACAAACCGGCAGGTAAATAAAAAGAACCAGGCATAAGAGAATTATGTTCATTCCGTCAGGTCATTTGAAAAGGATTATACGCTTAAGAGAATATATTGGATATTCCTGGTCTTATTGCATGGAACAGCGATAAATTTGTGAAAATTTTCAATTAAACAGAAACATATTTAGTATTATTATCGTATGAATATTCAGGTTTCGATTTGTGTGGTACACATAAAGGTTTCTTATAGTGGTTATTGCACTTGCAGAAGTCTGGTTGTTTTTGTTCGATATCTTCTATTGTGCAGATGAGTTTTCCGGCCATGATCATATCGGAACAGGTGTTCATTCTTCAAGATCGGTTTATCAGGTCCGCTTTGCTGCCTGGTATAATGAAACTGCAGAAGGAATGTGATGCCACAGCTAAAAAAATTGAGTGTAATATATTAAATTAAAAGAATTACTATTATATTTGGGACTGCGAATTAACATAAACCATTATGAGAATAAAAGGCATATTTTCGCTTGTGATTTTGTCAGTACTGATTTCTTCCTGCGGATTGCTGGGAGGGGGAAGAACTGATGTATCCACTACTACCGGATGGAGCTACAATGACCCGGAGATGGGTGGATTTGAGATAAGGGACATTTATGATCAGGAAACCGGACCCGGCCTGGTGTTTGTTGACGGAGGGACATTTACCATGGGGCGGACGCAGGAGGATGTTATGTATGAATGGAACAATACTCCAAGGCGGGTCAGTGTCAGTTCCTTTTACATGGATGAAACTGCGATTTCCAACGTTGACTACAGGGAGTACCTTCACTGGTTAAGGAGGGTATACGTTGATTATCCGGAGGTACACAGGAATGCCCTGCCTGATACCGCCGTCTGGAGAAGTCCTCTCGGCTACAATGAGCCTTATGTGGAAACTTATTTCCGTCATCCCGCTTTTAATGATTATCCGGTTGTAGGTGTGAACTGGCTGCAGGCAAATGACTATTGTATCTGGCGTACGGATCGCGTTAATGAGATGATTCTCATTCGCGAGGGGATACTGGAATGGGATCCGAACCAGGTAAATGAAAACAACTTTAATACAGATGCATATCTTGCCGGACAGTATGAAGGTCTGGTGTTGCAGAACCTTCCCGATCTTTCAGTTGAGGGGGGAGAGCGCCGTGTGCAGTTCGAGGATGGTATACTTCTTCCCAAATACAGGCTTCCCACAGAGGCAGAATGGGAATTTGCCGCTCTGGGACTGATCGGGAACACTTATGAAGAACGTGTATACGGCAGAAGAATATATCCGTGGGATGGTCACCATACAAGGAATGATTCAAGGAGGAATCTTGGTGAGATGCGCGCCAATTTTGTACGCGGCAGAGGTGACTATATGGGGGTTGCAGGCTTTCAGAATGAAGATGCTGAAATAACTTCTCCGGTGCGCAGCTATTGGCCAAACGATTACGGACTTTATAATATGGCTGGTAATGTTAATGAATGGGTGGCTGATGTCTACAGGCCAAATTCTTTTCACGATGTGGATGAGTTTCGTCCTTTCCGCGGAAACGTGTTTACCAAGCTTGTAACCGATGAGGAAGGTAATATTGCTCAGAAAGATGAACTCGGCCGGCTGCAAAGAGAGCCCATCACCGAAGAGGATGCATTCAGAAGTCCCAATATAAGTCAGGCTGATTATATTAATTATCGTGATGGCGACCAGCAGTCCAGCCTGTTTTATAATACAGATGACCCGTATGGTGAACACCGGATGTATTCCCAGCGTAACGGCGATTATACTTCACTGATAAGTGATGAGGTAAGAGTTTACAAGGGGGGATCATGGAGGGACAGGCCATACTGGCTTTCACCCGGTACGAGGAGATTTTTGCATCAGGAAGAATCGAGAGATGATATTGGCTTCCGTTGTGCGATGAACCATGTGGGAAGTGCCCGTTGAAATTAATTTAGGTTTTTACATAATTCTTAAAACCTCATTGTAATAAATGGGGTTTTTTATTTTTAAGACTGGTTATGTCTGTCAGAGAATTATACAGTGTTTTTCTTGAATCAACCGGTGTGACAACAGACAGCCGTGTTGTTGCCTCCGGAAATATATTTTTTGCCCTGTGTGGTGAAAATTATGACGGACACAGATTTATTCAACAGGCTTTGGAGAACGGATGCAGTCTTGCCGTTATCGATAACAGTGAATTTGCCCTTTCCGGAAAGACCATCCTGGTCGATGATGTTCTTGCTTCTTTGCAGGACCTTGCCGGTCATCACAGAAGGCAGTTCGAAATTCCTGTACTGGCCATAACAGGATCCAATGGTAAAACAACCACCAAGGAACTGATGCGCGACGTATTATCCACCCGTTTTAACACCCTTGCTACACGTGGTAATCTCAACAACCACATTGGTGTGCCGCTTACTTTGCTTGAACTGAATACCTCTCACCAGATTGCCGTTATTGAGATGGGCGCGAATCACAGGGGCGAGATCGCATTGTTATGTGAGATTGCTATGCCGACTCACGGACTTATTACCAATATCGGACTGGCACATCTTGAAGGTTTCGGATCATATGATGGTGTGCTAAAGGCAAAAAGCGAACTTTTCAAATACCTCAAAAAAAGGGGGGGGACAGCCTTTATTAATTATGACCGGTTTAATCTCAGGGAGCTATCCGGTGAGCTTGGCCTTGAAGGTATCGCTTATGGCAGAGGCGAAGGACTTTTTGTAAGGGGAATAGAGATTAATGCATCAGAGAACCTGGAACTGGAGGTAAGAACAGAAAAGCCGGAGCAATCGATGATTTTAAAAACCAGGCTTACCGGGGCATATAATCTTGAGAACATACTGGCTGCAGTCTGTACGGGGATTTATTTCGGAGTCCCTTCCCTGCTGGTAAAAAGCGCAGTTGAGAATTATCTGCCCGAAAATAACCGCTCGCAGATCTGCAAAACTGCTAATAACAGGCTGTTTCTGGATGCATACAATGCAAATCCGGACAGTATGAAGGCTGCCATTATTAACTTTTTTTCCATGCCCGGTAAAAACAAATCGGTTATCCTGGGAGATATGCTTGAGTTGGGAGAGTATGCCCGTCAAGAGCATAAGAAGATCATTGAAATGTTAAAAGATAAAAGGTGCAGAGAGGTTATACTTGTAGGGAAGTTGTTTTACAATATGCCTGCTCCCGGTTATTATCTTCGTTTCGAAAATGTGGAGAAACTCACCCAATGGTTGACATACAACCCACTCCGTGATCGTTTCATCCTTTTGAAAGGCTCCAGGGGGATTCAACTTGAAAAGTGCCTTCCTGCCCTCTAGCACCCTTTATTTGCTTCCGGCTCTCTTTGCTGCTGTCCGGTGTCCTTTATTCTTAAAGTGGTTCAATACTCCGACCCTCTGGGTCGGAAACAACAAATACCATTTAATACTTCGGGGCTTTGCCCCGGGGTAGTTTATTTCTTTCCGGTGTTTTTACTTTTCTCTGATTAACCTTTACTCCTTATTACATTGAATTGCCTGCTTTCTTTTGCCTTAATTTTAGTCCTGACCCTAACCTGGCATAGCCAGAACCAAAGAGGTTTGAATAATATTTTGCCAAAAAAAGCAAGAATTTAAACTTTAAGCGCCTAATGCCCGGCACACATATAGTCCATGCCACTCTTATTTGCGGTCTTCGAAACAGAATCAAAATGTTTGCCGGGAGACTGTAATTTGGTCATCAGACCGCTTCATCTTTCTCCTGATACAGAAATCTCTTTATTTTCCTGGTTGGAGTTTTTTCAAAAGGTGACTGCTGCTCTATGATCTTATTCAATCGTGAGAACCTGTTTACTTCGGTATTGACTTTATGCTTTATTTCTTTGAGCTTCAGGTTCACAAATTCACTCATATGGATATGCACGTTCCTGGCCGTTGTCTTCATCTCCCTGTAGTATTTATCAAGTTCATCATAATTAAGGTGAACCAGGGCAACAAGCTTACCTCTGATTTCATAGACTATCGATTCAAGTACCATGGACTGGTTGTTAATGACAGCCTCTATTTCTTCAGGATAGATGTTTTCACCACTCGGACCCAGAACCATATTCTTCAGCCTTCCTTTGATGTACAGGTAATTGTCTTTGTCCAGCATACCCAGATCTCCGGTTTTGAACCATCCATCCTCCGTAAATACCAGGCGGGTATCCTTTTCATTTTTATAATATCCTTTCATTATATTGGGCCCTTTGGCAAGGATCTCTCCTTCTCCTGTAACTGAATCGGGATTATCTATCTTTAACTGCTGCCCCGGCAGGCAGAAACCGGTGGACTGGTAACGTGTAAGTGACGGCGTGCAACCGGCAAGCAATGGTGAGGTTTCCGTCAATCCGTAACCAATGGCATAGGGGAATCGGGCATCACGAAGGAATTGCTCTGTTTCTGCACCAAGTTTTGCCCCTCCTATACCAAAGAAACGAAGTTGTCCGCCAAAGGTTTTGTACAGCTTCCTGCCTGCCATTTTATGCAGTTGTTTCCTGAAAAAAGGTGCTTTAAAAACAGTTTTCATAACAGCAGAACCAGTAAGCCTCGGAAGTACCTGCAGCTTATATATTTTTTCAATAATCAGCGGAACGGTAAGCATCATCGTTGGTTTGACCTCCTGCATGGCAGGTAAAAGGACAGAAGCCGTGGGCAGTTTATCAAGATAATAAACTGAAGCACCGTTCATCATCGGTATTATGAGCCCTATGGTACATTCATAAGCATGGGAAAGCGGAAGTACTGAAAGCATACGGTCCTTATGGGTTACCTCCTGTATATGTCCTGTGTTTATGGCATTAGAGACAAGATTTTTGTGAGTAAGCATTACCCCTTTGGGATTGCCGGTGGTTCCGGAGGTGTACAGAATGGCTGCCAGATCATCTTCTCCCGGCTTAAACATGTTCTTTTGATTATCAGCAGCAAGCAATTGCTTCCATTCCTCTTTAGTCTGACAGGCCTTCACCTTACCTGATTTTTGCAGTTCACGGCGGTCAATAAGACTGAAATCATCGGCAATAATTACCGTATGAAGATGCTCCGGCAATGCATTTTTTAGCTTGGGTGACAGCCTCTCTGAGACTATAACGGCAGATGCTCCGGAGTGCTCAAGAATCTTCTTTATTTCTTCTTCATTGAATTCGGTCAGTATGGGGACTGCGACCGCTGCCATCGATGTTATGGCAAAATATGATACGCCCCACTGAGGCATATTCTGACTGAGTATGGCTACCCTGTCGCCCTTTTTTATATCTCTTGACAGAAGCAGGCATGAAACCTCTCTTGCCAGGGTATATAAATCATTATAAGTATATGGATTTTGTCCAGCATAAGATAACGCAATCCTGTCAGGAAAAAGTTTATGGCTGTTTTTCAATAAGCCGGCAAGGGTCTGCTTTTTAGGGATATTCATGTTAATGTCTGTGATATTGTTTGTTATCGGATCGTTGGGGGGCAAAACTATATAAAAAAGCTGATTTATTTTTTGTCAGGCTTCAATGTTTTCAATTACCTCTCTCTGTGATCTTTGTTTTACTAACGCTATGGCATTATATTTGTTGAGATCCGTTTAGAATATAATGTTAAATATCATTAAATTTTTTACCTTAATTGATTTTTAATGAATTGGGATTTTAAATTTATGCAACTTTATACCGGATGTAACGTAAATAAAAAATATGCCAATACCTTCAGGTATGATAAATTTATTATAGTTTATAAAACACATGTTATGAGAGCTTTACTAATTGTTTTGATTACGTTTTTCACAGTCAGCACCTTGTTGTCGCAAGATAACGAGGGACCTTTCATTGCATTTGACCGTGAGTTGCATGATTTTGGTGAGATTCCGAGTGATGATGTTCCTGACGGCAAGCTCCGTTTTAAAATATTTAACCAGGGAAATCAACCCCTTGTTATTTCTGCTGCCAGAGCTTGCTGCGGAACCAGGGTTAATGACTATACCAGAGAGCCGATTCACCCTGCTGACACCGGCTATATTGAGGTGGAATTCAGGATTGTGCCGCAACCCCACCGGATACGTCGTACAGTTACCATCCGGTCCAATGCCGGTAACCGGCAGACTGCCATATTGCGGATACAGGGAGAGGGGGTTGAGCCCAAAGGTGATATTACCCTGCAGGAAAAATAAATCATCAGAGGATAATACGGAACTCCGTAGCTGCCTGCACACTTGCAAATATCATGTTATTAAGGAGTAATAACAGTTTTTTAATCAGTTTCAAAATCTATATAATTACAGGGCATCTCATCCTCCGGCCCCATATCCTTCAGGTAATAGTCAAACCACTCCGTTGTTCTGACAATATAATCGAGTCTGTTTGTATTTTTTGAATTACCGTGTCCTTCGCCCGGATACCAGATGAGGCGTACAGGTGCCTTACCGTGCAGTTTTAATTTTCTGTATAGCTCCGGTATCTGAGAAGGCGGAACCCGCGTATCTTTGGTTCGGTACAGCAAACCTTTCTGTATAGCGTGTTGCTGACCAGGCTGCAAAATAACCTCCGTATGCCCCCTGTACCGGCCCGGTTTTCATCAACATACCCGTTATCTTTAAGCAGAGGAATCCGGTTCGAAACTGTTTAATAGGAGAATTTGAAGATGCAGGGAAAATTTTTAAGAGCATAAAAATTCTTAAATAATGGATTATTTTTACAATGAAGGTCAATATGGCCTGCCCGTGAGATGAACCGAAAACCACTGATTTTGTTAACGGTGGACAGGCTGATGGAATCTGACAACTTAAAAGGGGATGCAGAGGCAATAAAAACGAATGTTTATGGAGCTTATTTCTAATCCTTTTTTTGAAATTGCTGCTATTTTGATTATTTCGGCTCTCGCGGGAATGGTGGGGAGATTTTTCCGTCAGCCACTTATTGTTGCCTTTATTGGGGTTGGGATCCTGGTCGGGCCATGGGGGCTTGATCTGGTGGAATCGATCGATAAGTTTCATTTGCTGGCCGAACTGGGTATTGCAATTCTTCTTTTTGCAGTCGGACTCAAACTTGACCTTACGCTTATCAAATCTACCGGCAGGGTGGCTCTTCTTACGGGCATGGGTCAGGTGCTGTTCACATCGTTTTTTGGTTATCTGATAGCCGTGGCGCTCGGGTTCTCAACCATTACCGCACTCTATGTTGCGGTTGCTCTCACCTTTTCAAGTACCATTATCATTGTTAAACTGCTATCGGACAAAAAGGAAATAGATTCGCTGCACGGACAGATCTCTATAGGATTTCTCATAGTACAGGACATAGTGGTAGTTCTGGCAATGATATTTCTTTCGGCACTGGGCGCTGAAACAGTAAGCAGTCATGCATTTGATATTGCAATGGTTGTTCTCAAAGGGTTTGCAATGCTTATTGCTGTCGGATTTCTTATGAGGTATGTCCTTCCTTATATAGTCCGGTTAATGGGGAATTCCCAGGAACTTCTGGTGCTTTTCGCCGTCTCTTGGGCACTGACACTTGCTGCGGTGGGCGACTGGCTTGGGTTCAGCAAGGAGGTGGGAGCTTTTTTGGCAGGAATATCCCTTGCCTCCAACGAATACCGGGAAATTATAAGCGGCAGGATGACCACCCTGAGAGATTTCCTGCTTCTCTTCTTTTTTATTAACCTGGGAGCCGAACTGGATCTTTCCCTTATCGGCGAACAGATCAGACCTGCACTCATATTCTCTGTTTTTGTGCTTGTGGGAAACCCCCTGATAGTATTGGTTATCATGGGACTTATGGGTTACCGGAAACGCACCTCTTTCCTGGCGGGACTTGCTGTGGCTCAGATAAGCGAGTTTTCACTTATCCTTGCTGCACTCGGACTGCATCTCGGACATATTGATGATAATATCATGGGCCTGATCACCCTGGTGGGATTAATTACTATAGGCCTTTCAACCTACCTGATACTGTATTCACATCAGATCTTTGAATTTATTTCTCCCGCACTTGGAATATTTGAAAAGAAATATCCTTTTCGGGAGAGCAGTATCAGGCAGGTCAAGAATATGAATGTTGATGTCATTATATTCGGACTTGGACGCTATGGCAACAATATTGCGAAAAGCCTGGAACGCAGTGGCAGAAAAGTGATGGGAGTTGATTTTGATCCCAGTGCTGTGGAGAGGTGGCAGAACAAGGGCAGGGCAGCACAGCTTGGTGATGCCGAAGACCCGGATCTTCCTGAAATGCTGCCTTTGAAAAATGTGAAGGTAATAATCAGTACACTTCCCGATTATGAGATCAACCTGCACCTGCTGAAGATACTCAGACATATCAAGTTTGAGGGCAGAATAGTTCTGACCCAGCATCAGACCAGATTTGCACAGAAACTGATTGATGCCGGAGCCGACATGATTCTGCTTCCCTTTGTTGATGCTGTTGGCAGTGGTTTTATGTCGAAGCTGGAGGATTGTTTCGATAATAAGAAAGCTTCTTGTGACAGAATAAGTGAGGACAAATCAGAGTAGTGTTTGATTGATGTTATCCGGCTCATCTCTTTACAGTTACTTGTGAAGCCTTATTTTCACAATTATCGGATTTTTTTAATAGTTTATTAAATTCAAAAGGTAAAAATTATTAAATTGCCTGTTTATAATAGATTATATGTAACTAATTTAATTATTTTCCGTTTCTGGTAATGTACAATATTGTGAAACAGCACAAAATAAAAACATTTCAATGTTTATATACCAGAAAATAAATATTGAATATTGAGACCACTCTATAAATTATTTTTTTTGGCAAAAATCAGTAAATCAAATTTTCAAATCGCAGTTTATCAATGTATTTTATATTTGAGTTTTTGTAAAAAATCATCATTATTGACTTTTTGGAGGAGACTCAATATTAAAAACACCATAATGATTTTATGAAGTCCCGGGAAGAACTGATAGCTGAATTGCATGAATTACGGCAGGAGCATGATTCTCTGAAAGCAGCATTCGATAATTACATTGCCGAACACAACCGTAACGAGAAGGCTTTGAAGGAAAGTGAAGAAAAATACCGGATGCTTGTCGAGAACTTAAATGAGATAATATATACGCTTGATTATAAGGCTGTAATTACATACATCTCCCCTAATATCGAGGTAATCACCGGCTATACCCCTGCCGAGGTTACCGGAAGATGTTTTGTTGATTTTGTTTATCCTGAAGATATTAACGGACGAATGGAACAGTTTCATAAAATATTGTCCGGCGTTAGTGAACCTTCCGAGTATCGTATGCTTACGAAAAAAGGCGCACCGGTCTGGGTAAGAACCAGTGCAAGGCTTTTTAAAAAGGAGGGTTGTGTAACAGGGATTCAGGGTGTATTGACTGAAATTACCGACTTAAAACAGGCAGAACAGGAATTAAGGAAGGCGAAGGAGAAAGCCGAAGAAAACAACCGGTTAAAATCTCTGTTTCTTGCCAACCTGAGCCACGAGATAAGAACACCGATGAATGGAATTCTTGGTTTCGCTGAATTATTAAAAACCCCTGAACTGACCGGTAAATCGAAGGAAAATTATATCAGTATCATTAAGGAAAGCGGTGATCGCATGTTAGATACGATAAATCACCTGATGGATATTTCAAAAATTGAGGCAGGTGCATTAACGGTACTAAATTCAGAAACCAATATTAATGAGCAGATCATTTATATATATAATTTTTTCAAACCAGAGGTTAGACAAAGGGATATTCATTTTTCCTTTAAAAACGGGTTACCGGATGATCAGGCTGTGATAATAACAGACCGTGAAAAAATTTATGTTGTTCTGACCAACATTGTTAAAAATGCAATTAAATATACAGAAGAAGGGACAATAGAATTCGGATATCATATAAGGGATAATAATTTACTTTTTTTTGTAAAAGACACAGGTATAGGAATTTCAAAGGAAAAGCAGGAAATAATTTTTGATAGATTCAGACAGGTTGATGAATCCCATACCCGGAGTTATGATGGACTGGGCCTGGGATTACCTATTTCTAAAGCATACATAGAGATGCTTGGCGGGAAAATCTGGGTTGAATCAGCACAGAAAGAAGGAACGACTTTTTATTTTACCCTGCCTGTTAATTACAGCGCCAGAACTCTTAAAACCAAAGATCGTCTGCATGAGCACCAAAAGCCGTCTGAAAAATATGATTTCTCAAATATTACCATTTTAATTGCCGAAGATGAAAAGTTCAATCAACTTTACCTTGAAGAGATGCTGAAGTCCACAAATGCAAAAATAATTATGGCAGGAAATGGACAGGAAGCGATTGATTATCTGGAAAAAAATTCTGATATAAAGGTTGCCCTGATTGATATTAAAATGCCTGTTTTGGATGGACTGGAAACTGCCCGTCTCATTCGAAATAAATTTAAAAACATTTTATTGGTCGCGCAGACCGCCTATTCACAGCAACATGAAATAGAAACCGCCTTTAAAGCAGGGTTTGATGAATTTATTTCCAAGCCTATAGATTGCCATAAACTATTCAAGCTTATTAAAACCCGCATCAATTAAATTTAGCCCATCAAAGCACGATATAACACCTTCCTGATTTTAGGGGATTATTTATATAAATTGCAGCTGTTTGACAATAGTCTTTTTGTGAAGAATGATATATTTTTGGGTTTTATCTGTAATATGCCAAACTTATGAGAAAATCATTTTCAGCACTGCTTTTTTTCCTCCTTGTCCTGCCATTTTTATTAGAGGGTCAAAACCATGAAAATACCGGTCTGGCCGGGCGCCTTAAAAATCATGTTGCCATATTGGCTGCTGATTCACTGGAAGGCCGGGGACTCGGAACGGATGGTAAAATAATAGCAAAGAACTATATCGCCGACCAGTTTAGCTCGGCAGGTTTGAAGCCTTTTTCCGATGATTATTTTCAACATTTTGATTTGCGGATCGGACTTGCACGGGTACCGGCAACCAATGTGATAGGATACCTTGCGGGGTCGGATCCCGGCTTGAAAAAGGAGTATATTGTGATAGGAGCGCATTACGATCACCTTGGCTATGAATACCGGAACGGGCAACGTGTGATCTATAACGGTGCCGATGACAACGCCTCCGGAACGGCGGTTGTTATTGAACTGGCGCGTTATTTTTCCCAAAATCCGCAGCTTATGGGGCGCAGCATTATTTTTGTTGCCTTTGATGCCGAAGAAAGCGGATTGCTCGGAGCCGAAAGGTTCATCAGCGGAAATGAGATCCTTGACACGAGCGACATCAAAGTGATGTTCAGCCTCGATATGGTAGGTATGTATGAAGCAAACAGCGGACTGGAACTGTTGGGTATCGGCACATTGGATAACGGCACTCATCTGGCCGGGGAAGTGGCTTCGTCACAGGATGTCAGGCTGCGAAACACCACTGCCGACATCCCGGTAAGGACCGACACATGGCCTTTTGGGGATATCGGAATTCCGGCAATTCAGGCATTCACAGGGCTGGAATCACCTTACCATCAACCCGGAGATACTTATGATTTGCTTGACTATGAAGGTATGGCAAGGATAACCCTATACCTGCAGGAACTTGTCACAGAAATGTCAAATATGCCCGAACTTGTTTCTTCACGCCGGTTTGCCAGGCTGCAAAGGCCTTACGGATTGCGGTTTAACGCTGGTGTGCTGGCAAATGCAGGTGGCACAAATCATAATTACCCTGATGAATTTTATCAGGCGAAAAGTGTTTTTGGCTTCAGCACCGGCATCTTTTTGCAAATACAGGCGGGACAAAAATTCTCAATTCAACCTGAAGTACTATATGATTATAACGGAAGTAAATCAATGGCAGGAACATACCGCAGGCACTCGGTAACTGTTCCCGTAAACCTGCATTATTACATTGCAGGCGATGAAAGGGGAATGTTTATGGTTTATCCCATTACCGGTGGGTTCCTCCGGTTCAATTTAGCCGGGGAAGATGGTGGAACTGACCTGGATTTTAACAATATGCACCCTTCACGGGAGTGGGGGATCAACCTTGGTTTGGGTGTTGATATTATGAAAGTCCATATAGCCTATACCTGGAGGCGGGGGTTAACCGATATTTCATGGATTCCCGGAACCGACATATTCAATGCCGGCCGGTATCTTACATTCGGCTACAGGTTTTAAGCCAGGCAATTTATTGCCTGTACATATCCATTCCGGCAATATTTTAAAACCGTGCTGGACAGTTAAGTTATTTTACAATAAATTATTTACAAATAATGTATATTGTGATTTTTATAATAAACTTGATAATTATACTTTATACACATTAAACCCCATCAGCCTTCAGCTGACAAGATAATATGAATTTTACATCTGATTAATAATGTCCAAAGAACGATTAATTGCATGTAAAATCGACCGAAGGTCAACAAACCATTTGGGTTTGACTTCGTCGATCTCACATTCAATAAAGTAACTTTTAGCAATATTAACCAGATGTGACATTCATTCGTTTGATATACTTGATATGGTTTAAATACTTAGTATAATTAATTGGTTATCAATGTAATTATAATAATAGTTTGTTCGTATGACTTCAAAAGAAAGATTTAATCTGACTGTTAATCACCGGCAGCCCGACCGGATGGTAGTGGATTTCGGATCGACTTCCGTAACGGGAATACACGTTTTGTCGGTTGAAAACCTCAGGAAATATTATGGACTGGATTATAAACCGGTTCGGGTGACTGATCCTTATCAGATGCTGGGTGAAGTGGATCAGGAATTAATCGATATTATTGGTATTGATGTAATCGCTGCCAGGGGACCAAAAAACTCCTTTGGGTTTTTCAACCACGAACCATTGAAGGAATACATGACAAATTGGGGTCAGAAAGTTCTTGTTCCGGAAGGTTTCCGCACATCGAAAGACGAGAAAGGCGATGAGTTGATTTATCCTCAAGGTGATACTGCTGCCCGGCCTTCAGGTCGTATGCCCGGGAAGGGTTACTTTTTTGATGCCATTATCCGTCAGGAGCCCATTGAAGAGGATAAGCTCGATCCACAGGACAATCTTGAAGAATATGGCCTGGTATCGGATAGCGATCTTGAATACTGGGAAATAACCACCCGGAGAGCCCGTGATACCGGAAAAGCTGTGGTAGCCGGGCTTGGAGGAACTGCTTTGGGTGACATTGCCCATATTCCCGGTATTAAATTAAAAAATCCAAAAGGTATACGTGACATTACCGAATGGTATATGAGCATCATCGCACGTCCGGATTACATCAGGGCAATATTTGACCGTCAGTCTGAAATAGCTCTGGAAAATTTCAGCAGGTTGCACGGGGTAATAGACGATAATGTGGATGCTGTTTATATATGCGGAACCGACTTTGGAACACAGGATTCGACTTTTTGCTCTCCCGAACAGTTTGACGATTTGTGGTTGCCCTATTATCAAAGAATTAATAATTGGGTTCATGCCAATACCAACTGGAAAACCTTCAAGCACTCGTGTGGCGCCGTTGAATCGTTTATGCCCCGGTTTATCGCTGCCGGCTTCGATATTATAAATCCGGTACAGGTGAGTGCCAGGGGAATGGATCCGGTCCTTCTGAAAAAAAAATACGGAAAGGATATTGTTTTTTGGGGTGGCGGCATTGATACGCAAAATATATTGCCTTATTCAACTCCCGGTAAGGTAAGGGAAGAAGTGCTTCGTTTGTGCGATATTTTTTCCCGGAATGGTGGTTTCGTGTTCAGCACTGTTCATAATATTCAGGCCAACGTGCCGGTTGAAAACATCGTTGCGATGGTTGATGCAATCAAGGAATTCAACGGAAATGGTTAGAATGTCATAACCTGATGCATGGTATAGGATCATTTATAAAACCAATAGTTTTAAATTAAAAACCAAAAATATGTCAGATATCGTAATAGGAATTGATTTGGGAGGTACAAGAATAAAGGCAGTGGCCATTGATGAATCCGGCAAAATTTTGTACCGTCATCACCAGCCCACAAATGATGATGTTGATACCGCATGGAAGAAAGCTGTTGAAAAGGCAGTGCATGATATACAGAATAAGATTAAATCCAGTGATACTTTAGTTGGTATTTCCGCTCCGGGCTTGCCTGATGCAAGTAACTCGGCCATAGCTTATATGCCCGGCCGGCTGCAAGGCCTTGAAAATTTTGTCTGGACTGATTTTTTAAAAGCCAAAACTTATGTATTGAATGATGCCATTTCGGCTATGATGGCTGAAGCAAGGTTTGGCGCTGCAAAAAATAAAAAAAATGTTATAATGCTTACTTTGGGTACCGGCGTTGGCGGTGCGATAATGATTGAAGGGAAGCCCTATCAGGGAGCCTTTAATAAAGCCGGACATATTGGCCATATGGTTATTGACAGCGAGGGAGATATTGGTATAACCGGAATGCCCGGAAGTCTGGAAAATGCAATAGGAAATTGCAGCATTGAAAAGAGAAGCTCCGGAAAATTCAGCTCTACAAGCCAACTGATCGAAGCCGTCAGAAAAGGAGACAGCTTTGCCGGTGAAGTCTGGCTTACGTCAGTAAAAAAATTAGCCATTGGCCTTGCATCATTAACCAATATCCTCTCACCTGAAATGTTTGTTCTTGGTGGGGGTATTACCGAAGCCGGGAAAGATTTATTTGAACCCCTGGAAATGTATATGAGCAATTATGAATGGCGTACCGGCGGCAACAGGGCGGAAATTGTAAAGGCTCAATATGGCGAATTTGCAGGGGCTGTCGGCGCTGCATGTTTTGCGGGGGAAGCGGGGAACAGTTGAGTTACTTTGATACCCTGATATACCGTTCCGGGCCTTTCCACAAAATCAAAGTCAAAGAATGAGTAAAAATATTGGTTTAGCCTCATTAAGTCATAAATATTTGCATTTTGATGAAAGTAAGAGGCCTGGTATCTTTGCAGCGAAAAATTTTTATCCCCAGAGTACAAAGGATCAAGGTAATTCCTAAGTTTATGAATTAAACAGGTTAGAAAGCCGTTGCAATCAATAGT
>PXAP01000288.1 GCA_003567115.1 Bacteroidota bacterium | reverse complement strand
TAATTCCTTTGGCGTTGATCTGGCTGTTCCATTTGAGTTTATTTTCAATATTAGTGATTAATTCAAGATCGCTTGGCACAGCTTCTGCAGTTGGGAAATCAACTGTTAGGTTATTTCTTACATCTGTTATCTCGGAGGCCTGGTAAGCATATCCTTCCACTGCCATTTTTGCAGCATAACTTGGCACGGTGCCTTCAAGGGAAGCAACACCATCCAGGACTGAAACGCTTATATCATGGGCATCTATACTGTCATCCCAGGTTAACCTGTCAAAAATATCCTGATTTTTATTTTCTTCGGATGATTGATTCATAACAATAAGTTTTTTTAGAACATTTATTATTTAGAAATACTGCTTTGATCTTACCCGGCAATATCATTGGCAGTAATTATCTTACAATCTTTTCCTGTTAATTCTTCTTTAATTTTCTCAAATTTTTCTGAATCAATGGGACGTGTTGCATCTTCTATCAGGGTTGTTACAAATCCTTCCTTAATGGCATCCTGAATTGAAAAAGTGACACATACATCTGCCGCCAGTCCGCAAAAAAAGAGTTCACCGGCATTACGTTCACGAAGATATCCGGCCAGGCCGGTATTTTTTTCATGACCATTATCGTAAAAACCGCTGTAGCTGTCAATATCCCTGTCCATCCCTTTTCTGAAAATGGCTTCTATTTTTCGCACTTTCATATCCGGATGAAATTCAGCGCCCAAAGAATTTTGCACACAGTGATCAGGCCAGAGTATCTGGTCCATGCCATGCCATTCTATGGTGTCAAAAGGCTCTTTGCCCTGGTGATTGGATGCAAAGCTTATGTGGTTTTCAGGGTGCCAGTCCTGCGTTGCTATTACCAGGTCAAATTTTTCCTGCAAATTGTTGATAACCGGAACTATTTTATCACCTTCCGGTACCTCCAGCGCACCGCCCGGAATAAAATCATTTTGCATGTCGATTATGATAAGTGTCTTCATATCTGCTCTGTTTTGTATTGATTAATTAATTTATCACGTTCATCTTTTAATCCGTCGCTGATACCGATTTTATAAATATGGGGATTTGTAAACCTTTTATATTCCCAGGGCAGCTGATCCATTCTTTTCTGACGGTAAGCTGATATATCTTCAAGGGAAAGCTTTTTCTTGCTGCGTTTACCGTTATCCATTACTTTTTCAAGCAGGGGTATTTTTTGGAAACATTCAATGTTCATTGATTTTTCAGGCTCAAAGGGACTGTGTATATTTTTAAAATCCTTTTCATCCTCCAGGGCAACTGCATCGGCGCCTATCCATTGCCCCTTTTTGTTAATCAGTCGGTAAACCTGTTTTTTATGGGGAAGGGTTATCTTGCTGATCGACTCCGATAATTTGATCCGTGGCTTACCATGAGCAAAAGACAATTTGTAAACCCCGTCCAGGGCAGCATCCGGTTTGCCTGTAACCAGGCTGGTTCCCACCCCGAAAAGGTCTATGGGTGCCTTTTGCTCAATAAGGCTTTTGATTACATGTTCATCCAGCTGGTTGGAAGCGGCGATTTTCACATAATCCAGACCCGCATCATCAAGGCTTTTGCGGGCCTCTTTGGCAAGGTAAGCCAGATCTCCGCTGTCAAGCCTTATCCCCTTGAGCTTTTCCCCGCGCTCCTGCATTTCCAGACCCACTTTAATGGCATTGGGTATGCCGGTATTAATGGTGTCATAGGTATCTACCAGCAGAACGCAGTTTCCGGGATGTTCTTTTGCAAAATCCCTGAAAGCTGTCAGTTCATCATCATAGCTTTGTATAAAGCTGTGGGCCATGGTACCGGAAACAGGAATATTATAATCACGGCCGGCGCGCACATTGCTGGTGGCGTCGAATCCGCCCACCACCGCCGCCCTGCTGGCGTAATAGCCGCCGGGTCCCTGTGCCCTTCTCAGTCCGAAATCCACCAGCTTACCTTTCCCTGCCACCATACGCATGCGGCTGGCTTTGGAGGCAATTAGTGTCTGGAAATTGAGAATGTTCAGCAAAAGCGTTTCTATTACCTGTGCCTCAAGCATATTTGCTTCCACCTGAAGTACCGGCCTTGCTGGAAAAACAATATCACCTTCCGCGCAACTGTAAATGTTTCCGCGAAAGCGAAAATCTTTTAAATATTTCAGAAAATCATCGGGGAATGCGTAATCTTTTAACAAAGAAATATCTTTATCATCAAATTTCAGATTCTCCAAAATGTCAATCAAATCATCGAGGCCGGCGAAAACCGCGTAACCCCTGTCGAAGGGAAGCTTTCTGAAAAAATAATCGAATATGGCTCTCTCCTCTGCCTTTCCCTGCCTGAAATAGACAAGCGCCATGCTCAGCTGGTACTGGTCGGTATAACTTCCTGTATAATCGATCATAAAATCATAATTAATTCTGATCGTGAATAAATTTCAGGGTTATCGAATATTGTTAAATAAAAACCGGATATTCGTTCTTCCGGGAAAATCCGACCCGGGCAACAGTTTGCCAGCATTAACTTATTTATACTTTCAGAACCGAATTATACTGATCCGGGAAATTGGTTGCGGCCAGGTCATCTGCCTTTAAATCCGTTTCCCAGATGTTTCCATCCAGAAGATACCTGAACTGATACTCTTTGCCTGCAGGAAGCTCCACGGAGAGCGCAAAATGGCCGTTCTTTCTCTTTTTCATTGCATGGGCATCGATATCCCAGTTATTGAAATCACCTACTACATTTGCTTTGTTTGCCGTTTTTGAAAGGCCGGGGGGTAAGGTAAAGGTTACCCTGCAAATTTCATTGTCTGATAAATACTTTTTGGTAATTCCCATTTAAGTTGATTTTTAATTCATACTTGCCGGCAGAACCGGAGACATATTTTTACCTAATATAAAAATAATAAATAAAAAAATTCATGTTTATTTTAAGGAAAATTCTTTACAGTCGCCTTTGCGCAGGGTATAATGCTCTTCTCTGAAATTAATGGTTATTTTATCGGACCAGCCACCATCACTGGTGATTTTAAGAGTATCTTTGTTAACGTCAATTTTCATCCAGTGGCCCCTGTATCGCAACCTGGCAGATACTTCTTGTAATTCTTCAGGTATAACAGGATTGAAATTCAGGATATCTTCCTGAATTTCAGCACCCAAATAGCACCTTTGCATCAAGTCAACAGTACCGGCCATAGCCCCCAGATGTATTCCTTCGGGAGTAGTACCACCTTGTATATCTTTAAAGTCACTCATTAAAGCTTCCCTGAAATGGTGCCAGCTTTTTTTCCTGTTTGAGCGGGCAGTTACCCAGGAATGGACCAGTTTACTCAAAGTAGATCCGTGTGAAGAGAGTTTTTCGTAATGAGAAATGTTTTCAGGAATGAAATCTTTATCCAGTTTATAACCCGATTTTACTAAAATCCGGTTAAGCTCATCACTCGACAAAAGATAAAACAGCATTAAAACATCTGCCTGTTTATTGGCTTTGTACCTGTTCACATCATCATCTTCGCTCTCAAGAATTCTGTCCAGGCGTAATACTTTCCCGTATTTTTCATGATACCTGTCCCAGTCCAGCTCTTTTAACCGGTTAAAACCTTCAAATTGATCGATAATATTATTCCCAATAACAGGGACAAACATGTTTTCTGTTATTTTCTCCCACCGGTCTAATTCTTCCTGATTGACGCCAAGCCGGCAGAGAAGTTCATTCCTGCGATCGGTGTTGAGAATATCCAGAATCCTGAAGGCATGATCAAGAACCCATACCGCCATTATATTGGTATAGGAGTTATTATTAATACCCGGATTGTCTGAATCGGGATATCTGGTATGGTATTCATCAGGACCTACCACCTGTTTGATTTCATAGCGTTCCCTTTCTTCATTAAAGGTTGTTTTACTGCCCCAGAACCGGGCTATCTGCAGAAATAATTCGGCACCATAGAAAGACAAAAATTCCATGTCCCTGCTCACCTGGTAATACTGCCAGACATTATATGCTATGGCTGAATTAACATGCCGCTGCAGATATGTATCATCAGGAATCCATCTGCCTGATTGGGGATTAAGATGAATTACCTGGCTTTCTTCCCTGCCATTGCTTCCGCTTTGCCAGGGGAACATGGCTCCCTTGTATGAGGCTTCTTCAGCCATATGTTCTGCTTCCGGAAGTCTGCGGTAACGGTATATCAAAAGTTCCCGGGTGATTTCCGGTACACGAAAATTCAGAAAGGGAAATATAAATAACTCATCCCAGAGAATATGACCCCTGTAAGCCTCCCCGTGCAATCCGCGGGAGGGAATTCCTGCATCCAGATCTACGGTATTTTTGGATGCTGTCTGCATAAGATGGAAAATATGCAATCGCAGCACGAGCTGATCTTCTTTCTTATCTTTCAGTTTTATATCTGCTCTGTGCCAGATGCGCTTCCAGGCTGACAGGTGCGAAGACAGCATCTGATCAAATGGTCCGGCTCTCTGAACCGATGTTTCAGCTTCGGCAAATGGTTCAGAGATTGCATTATCTCTGGAGGTGTAGATAGCCACTATTTTCTCTATTGCCACTTCTTTGTTTTGATCTGCACGGAGGGTAATTTGCTGTTCAATATATCCCTCTTTCTGATAAGTTTCCCGGTTTACGGCAGCCTGTTGTCCGTCATTATAAATATTGGTGCGGGCTGCCTGCGACATCCTGATTTTTGATTGCCTGGTTTCCACATTTAAAAATATACCATCTTCAGCAATTTGCCCCTGATCAAGGGGTTTTAAATGATCCTGATTCAAATCGCTGTACCGGGCTACGTTATTATTAATAACGGTACCATCGAGAGCTGTTTTTACAATGATATCACCCGACCAGTTTTTAGGAGTAAGATACCACCGGATGCCTGCATGATGCTGCGCACTCATATGTACCAGTCTTTCTGAATTAATAAGTGTCTTCCGCCCTTTATCATCTTCAATCAGGACATTGCGTTTCAGTATCCCTTTTTCCAGGTCGAGGGTTTTCTGATAATCCAAAATTTTAAATTCATCAAGGTTCATCCATTTCCCGTCTGTGGGCTTAAAAGTTAAAACCAGCCAGTTAGGCCAGTTA
>PXAP01000110.1 GCA_003567115.1 Bacteroidota bacterium | reverse complement strand
TGGTCCGTTCTGCATCATTACCCTGTAGGCATCAACAATATTAAGATCAGGCTGGCGGAAGGTGCACATATCGGCAATACACTGCTGCAGATCATTCCTGTGAAAATAACGCCGGTCCCATACTATCCCCATGAGGTTTTTCATGGCAATGGTTATCTGGGCACCTCCATGATGCTTTAGTACAGGAACATTAATAAAGACATCTGAATCCAGGACAATCTCATGAACCTTCGCCTCCCTTAACTGTTTTCCTTCAGGCAAAGTCACATCCCTGAACAGGCTCTCATCATTACCGGGACGTATAAGGCCGCCCGCAGCTCGAACTGCATCTTCGATACCGCTGTTCTCGTAACTTCTTCTCCAGTTATCACAGGTATGATCGAAAACACGGACTTCACTTGCACCTGCTTCCAGGCAATGTTCGATAACCCTTTTAACCAGTCCGGGATTGGTATTCGCTCCTCTTTCCGGGGTCACATCCCATCCGATATTTGGCTTAACAAGGACAGACTGCCCGGGTTTTACATATGCCTGCATCCCGCCCATCGCTTCAATGGCACGGTCAAACATTCCCTCGGGTTCTCCCCCACGAACGGCAACCAGATCATAATCTGACTGGCTTTTGGGTAATTCTGCTCCAAAAAGCTTGTTATATCCTGTAAAAGATAATGCCGTACCGGCAACAACCCCGGCACCAACAGACTTCCTTATGAATTCTCGTCTCTTCATAATCAATTGTTTATTATTTATATTAATTTTAATAAAAACCGGTATAATCCTTAACAAAGATTTATTTCATTTAGTTTCTGTTATGGATTATGCGTACGTTCGAAACTTAAAAATAGTATAACAAAAGCAAAAAAGAATTGTTTTTGACCTCTTTAACTTTTTTTATAATATTAATTTTTACCTATTTTTGAATTGTAAAATAAGAAAATTTTATTTGTATAACCTAAAACCATATTAGTAAATTGCAGGTACTATTGTTAATTTATGATAACTTCAACCCTAAGTAACATAGTTTCTGCAGATGATACCCACAGCAACCGGTATATTATTGTCAACAGCATACTTCCCCCCCATTCAATATTTTTCTATGATAAGCGGATTCAAAGAGCTTTTTATAGAAAAACATGAGAACTACAGTAAACAGAGTTACCGCAACCGATGCAATATATTGTCAGCCAATGGCATGTTACCACTGGTAATACCTGTGAAAAGGTTAAGGGGGACAAAGACGTCTATAAGCGATATCAGACCCGACAACAGCTATAACTGGCAGAGGCTCCACAGCATCTCAATTGCATCGGCCTATCGTTCAGCTCCTTTCTATGAATATTATATTGATGATATAAAACCATTTTTCGATAAAAAATTCAATTTTCTTCTGGATCTGAATACGGCTATACTGGACAAACTTTTATCTGTTCTTAAGATATCTGTAACCCGGAAATTTACTTCAGAATATATCGATGATGTGCCGACCGGAATTATTGACCTGAGGGATGAAATCCACCCCAAATCAAGAAACCCGGGAAAAAACAAGCTGTTTAAACCGGTGGTATATCCACAGGTTTTCCAGGAAAAACATGGATTCCGGCAGGACCTGAGCATAATTGACCTGCTATTCAACACAGGCCCTGACGCCCGGTCAATAATAGAAAAAAGTCTTAAAACCTGAAGCCGGTGGTAAGCATGAACCTGCTTTTCTGAGTCTCATTGAAAGAGGGCTCAGTTCTTTCGTAATCATAAAGATAATAATAACGATCGTGGACGGTATAAACATAGCCCAGATCAATATAAAAACTACCCTCCCTGAAACCGATACCACCCGAATATGAGGTATATCCGGCATCTTCATTCATCTGACCGGAAGCAAAGGGACTGCCGTACAAGCTGTAGCCACCTCTGAGCATGAACATGCCCAGCCTGATTTCAGCTCCTGCCCTTAAATTGCCTGTGGGACGGTAAACATCCTGAATAACCTGGTTTTCATAATGGAAATCATAACCTCCGTCAGTTTCCCGGAGCCGCATGGTGGTATAATCAATATATTCATAATCAACACTTATCACTCCCAGTTCCCCGGGTAACATAAAACCAACTCCCCCGATGGCACGGAAAGGAGTGGTCAGTGAATATTCCTTGACACGGGGACCGATGGGATCGCCTTCGGCAGTGGTTGGAACGGCATGATAATGTTCGCCGGTATCAAACCAGGATTTCATTTCATGATCATATTCATCGGTAAGTGTATAAAAGGTTGGTAAATGAATGGCCCCGCCAAGTCTCAGCATCCCGACAGGCCTGAATATCGCTCCCATTTTGAAACTGTATCCCCGGCCCCGGGTGGACAGATTCCTGGTAAAAAGCAGCTGGTCAAAATTACTTAAATCCAGATCATCGAATTCATTGTAATTGGAGTTTCTTGTATAATCAACCGATTCAATTCCCAAAGCTGCCCCCAAATACAATTTGTGGTTGTAATTTGCTCCGAAAGAAGCCAGCCATTCACCGGTATGACCACTTTTGGATATTATCTCACGCTGGGTTTGCCCCAGCATCACAGGAGTTTCGTAAAAGTCATAGTATCCGGGAACTGTATCTATTATATAGGTGTCAAAGGCAAGCCTTTCCCAGAAAGCATCCAGTGCCTCGGGGTGCTGGCCGTCAGCACCATATGGTCCGTCTATAAAATAGTCAGCTATTGAACTGTCAAAATTGACACCCTCTATAACCTGGTTCCTGTTAAAATTATTGTAACGGTTATATCCAACACCAAAATTTGTTCCGACCCAGCCCGATTCATTATCCCGGTTAAAACTGGCAATAAAACCGATATTGTACATTCCCAAACTGTATTTTGAATCAGAACTTTCGGTTCCATAGTATTGTGAACTCACATTATCCATGCTGAAGGAGGGTGTCAATGTCAGCTCGGTTGTCCTGAAAACAGCTATACCTGCCGGGTTATAGCCAAGCGATGAAAAATCTCCTCCCAATGCGCCAAAAGCTCCTCCCATAGCTGCCGACCGGGCAGTTGAGCCGAAAAATTTTTGAGAAAAGCGCAAAGCATCTGCTTCGGTCTGGGTAAAAGCATGATTAAGGCTTATTATACCGCATAGTATAATTAATATTGTACTTCTCATTTATCGATGGTTTACCTGATTAATCTTAAAGTCATTTAACTCTTTTTTTACCTTCTGCGTCCGCCTGATGAGGAGCTGCTGCCTCCGGAACTTGTTCTGCTGCCGCCTGCTGATGATCCTGAACTACCACTGGAAGGAGTTCTTGAAACAGCAGGTCTGCTGCCGCTTGAAGGAGTGGGGGTCCTTACAGAAGGTGTGCTTCGCCTCGGGGTTGCGGTTCTTACCGAAGAACTTCCCGATGAACCGGTAGAACGGCTGTCGGGCCGGTTATACGTAGCGCTGCTGGCAGGTCTTGTATATGTAGAGCTGCCTGATGGGCTCTCAGAAGTGGAAGTAGTATTACTTTGTCCTTCTGTAGCAAGACTTCTTATCTGGTAGCTGCCTGATCCGGTGTTGTAAGTGGCACGTTCACCGGATGCAGGTCTTGTATAGGTTGGTATTGATGTTTGACGTATTTCAGTACTTGCTTCATCCCTTCTTCCAGATGATCCGGATGATCCGGATGATGAACCCGCAGGTCTGGTTGTGGTGCCTGCAGGACGGGTGGTCGTGCCCGCAGGACGGGTGGTTGTGCCCGCAGGTCTGGTTGTGGTGCCTGCCGGACGGGTGGTTGTGCCCTCTGGCCTGCTTGTGGTGCCTGCCGGACGGGTAGTTGTGCCCTCTGGCCTGCTTGTGGTGCCCGCAGGACGGGTGGTTGTGCCCTCTGGCCTGCTTGTGGTACCCGCAGGACGGGTGGTTGTGCCCTCCGGCCTGGTTGTGGTGCCCGCAGGACGGGTGGTTGTGCCTGCAGCAGTCCTTGTATCTGTCCCGGTATCGGCAGGACGAATATCAGAGCCTTCTGTTCTTCCTGATCCGGGTGCATCAGTTGTACCAATACGGCGACCATGGGCATCGGTAACTCCCATTACAGGTGAAGTCCCCCGTACTCCGGAAGATCCGATACCGCCACCCCCTATATAACTTCCCGCTCCGCGGCGGTGACCGGTATCATATGCAACAGTCCGGCCATATACCGGTCTGTGATATCCGTAATATCCGTAATACCCCCAATATGTGTGAGGATAATAAGCCGTGCGCATCCACAAGGGAGAATGCCATCCATGATAACCCCAGGGAGAATAATAATGACCCCAGTAAAAGGGGGAATAACCAAAATGAAATCTTGAAGACGGGAATCCCCAACCCCAGGATAACCCAAAATAATAACGATTCAGGCTTCTCCAGTAAAAATCGGTATAGAAAGGATCATAGTATCCTCCGTAAGAATAACCGGTATGAAATCTCCTCATCCTGGTGGACCAGTAATAAGGGTCTTGATGATAATAATGGTGATGGACCTGGTCCGGATGTTGCTCCGCAAATTGATAATCATCTGCATAAGCGACAGTATCGCTTCCCACTACATAATAATCTTCAAAATATATCGTGTCGGACGGAGAAACGCCATATTCCTCATAGGCATAACGCTGTTCCTGCTCGTTTGCCGGCACTCTTTCCGTTCTCTCAGTTACTGTCTTTACAACCGGATCATCTCCGGGAGTGTAATAAAGATCATCATACCCGGTAGACAGATAGGTTCCGGACGAACAAGCTCCGGTTATTAAAGCCAGAATTATAATTATTTTTACATTTGTTTTCATGACGATCCTCCCGATTGTTTTTATTTGATAATTCTTAAACTTTTCTTTGAGTTTATTTACCACTAAAGAAGGTACAAATTTCATACCAATCACCTGTTTAATGTAAAGTTTTTACAACAGACACCAGGGTATTGGTTATGCTCAAAAATAATCAAAATTACGGTTATTTTAAAAATAACCTTGATGATTAAACACTTTATTGATTAATGTATGAAAAATTAGTTATTTTGCGTCCTTTTAATATTTAACCAATTTTTACTAAAATCTACTCCGATTATATATTATGGCTAAAGTTTTAACCAGCAGGAAAGAAAACTATGCACAATG
>PXAP01000001.1 GCA_003567115.1 Bacteroidota bacterium | reverse complement strand
GTCTGTTTGATCTGAAGTTATGCAGGTGATGAAATCCCTCGAGTCCGATCCGTAAACTACCCCAGGGCTGCTGAAAATTAGCTGAAGCATCAATAGACTGTCCGTATAAATATTCCTGGGTTTTATCAAAAATGGTTGTATCAATATAGTTATAATATCCGCCACCCATCCTCCAGGCAAAGGTAATTGACCGTCTGGTTGCCTCTGCATAGGGATAAATACTGTATTCCAGTGCCGGGGACACCTCCATGCTATAATCGATATTGGAAAATGTGCTGGAGCTATAGTTTGAAAATATTCCGGCAGACCAGTGGTCGGTCAGACTCTTCAATACATACCCGTTTATGCGGTCCCGGGTTGAAACACTGGTTATAACACGATCAGCATTAACAAAGTTGCGCTCATCATATCTGAAATCCGAACGGAACCTGATCTTCCACTCCTCAGTAACTTTATTGGCAGAAAAGCCATAATTTATTCTATATGAATCCCTGGTCTCTTCCATGGTGAAATTTCCTGATCCGGATAATTCAAATATCCAATGATTCCACGGATCTCTTGTTATCTCCTCTTCAACCCTTCTTTCGCTATAATGAAGTGATAATTCATCCGACATACCTGCCCTGGCAACAAACGGGGCAAGCCCTATTTTTATCAGATTTGTATACCCCCGCCGGGTCTCATCAGCTGTATTGGTGGCGTCATCCCAGTAGATCAATTCATAATTCATATTTTTATATTCTCCGGAGCCAATAAATGAAGCTGCATAATTGGTGCCGGTCCCGGAACTATGCCTTGTCATAATAATGTGAACATCGGCCATTTGCTTATCCCTTACATAGTCAACAATTGAAATCTCCTGGCGGATAAAATCCTCATCAGTGCGAAAGGGCATATCAAGGAAAATACTTATTCGACTTGAGTTAATTATTTGGTTTGTGTCGGCTGAACTGTTTCCCTGCACTGTTATAAGTGAAGTGACAAACAGAAACAAACCCAGGATTCCGGAAATAGTGCCGGAGAATGCTACCTTTAAAATGTTCATTATTCAATAATTTAATTTTCAGGAATAAACATATCCAATAATTGTTAATTTTGACGAATCTGCATACTCAATAACTGTTAGCATCCAGGTCTTCCAGCTATCCGGATTTTTTAACTTAATACCGGCCAATTAACCCGGGCGAAAATAGTAATATTCGATATAACTTATTTGCCAATATATTATAATGATTGTTAAAAAATCAGAAAATATAAATCCGCTTTCTATGCACCGGAAGGCATTTTGTAATGAATCTCATCAGACTACAGCAGCCATAATATTACTGATTTTAAACGGAATGTAGTTCCTGAGTCAGACCGGGAACCGCTTTACATTAACTTATTTTAACATACAGGATGGGAAATCCATGTTCATTTCTTCAGGGCTGCAGCAGAATACCGAATGCAATATATAAGGCAATTGCCCCTGTCGCTGCTATCAATGCATAAGGAAGCTGAGTCCTGACATGGTCGATGTGATCACTTGCTGCCGCCATTGATGAAACAAGCGTGGTATCGGAAATTGGGGATACATGGTCGCCAAATACTCCGCCGCCAAGCACCGCTGCCACACAAAGAGGAACATTCACATCCATGATCAATGCTGTTGGAACGGCAATCGGTATCATAATGGCAAAAACCCCCCAGCTGGTTCCTGTTGAAAAAGCAATAAATGCCGAGGTAATAAAAATTACCGCGGCAATATATCTGGGGTGCAGAAAATCATCGGCAACTGATGCCACAAATATACCGGTGCCAAGTTCGCGGCTTGTATCGCCTATTGAAAAAGCAAGTATCATAACAATGGCCAGAGGCATCATTCCCCCTATGCCCCTGAGTGACAAATCAAAAACCTCCCTGAAAGTCAGGATCTTTTGTATAAGCGGCAAAAATCCTGCAACGGTAATTGAGGCAAGAACCGACCACAATACAGCAGTGGAACCGGTACCTTCCATTATATTTCCCTGACCTGTAATGTATAAACCAAGGGGCATCATAAACATCATCACCAGTACCGGCACAAGCATATTGAATGCCCTGAATGGGATTCCCTCTTTTGGTGCTATGGAGGTTACATCGTCCGATACCATTGGTACAGAATGGTCGGCAATCGTCTTTCCGGTTGTTCGCGCACGGAGCTCGGCCTTTTTCATCGGACCGAAATCCACGAAAGTAATAATAATAAAGGCTGCCATGAGGATTACGATTATGGCATAGAAGTTGAATGGAATACTCTTTACAAAAACCTGGACGGTATTATTCAACCCTTCCGTTTCGAGCAGCCCTATAACAAACGCACCCCATGCATTAAGGGGAATCAGTACACATTTGGGAGCAGATGTTGAATCAAGTATATAAGCAAGCTTCTCGCGTGAAATGTGAAGCCTTTCAAACAGGGGCCGGGAAACAGACCCCGCGATAAGGCAGCAGATACTGGATTCAATAAATATCAGAAAACCCGTTATACCGGCCAGCCCGGCAGCCCCCCTTCGGCTTTGTGCCATGTTCTTTATGCGCAGCCAGTCCACGAAACCGTTTACCCCCCCGCTGCGTTGGGTAAGAGTGATAAGAGCTCCGATCAGTGCACAAAATATGATTACCCTCGTGTTGCCTGGATCCTGGAACACATCTATCAATGACTGGATGCTGGCCGCAAGTCCCGCGAAAAAGCTCCAGTCCGATATAATCACCCATCCCGCCAGAATACCTAAAAACAATGAAACAAAGACCTGGCGGGTGATAACGGCAAGCAAAATTGCCAGTAAGGGGGGTATGATTGAAAGCCAGCCGTAGTCCATCGATCCGGTTTGAAAGTTTCGGGTATTTCCGATGATTTGAAATTAAACTGCTAAAATAATCGGAATAAAAATTTAAACAAATTGCAAAACCCGAAGCAGACCGGCTGCATCAGGTACAGAGTAATATTCATGTTTACCGGTAATTCTTTTATTTCATTCGCAATGCCCGGGCGGATGCATTTACAGCATCTCCCCCCTTCAGGATTATCAACGCTGTGTTTATTTTACAGTCAAAGCAGTTACGTGGTTTTAAATAATTTCTTAAAGTTACTGCATCTTTTGCTTACAAATTATTTATTCATTAAATTGGGCGGAGTTAAAAACTAAAACAGTTTCCATTATGAATACTAAACCAAAATCAAAAAGCAGGCGTGAATTTATCGAAGGTGCTGCTGCACTGGGTGTCCTTGGCGCCCTCGGGGCAGGTCATCTTCTTTCATCCTGTAATTCACGAAGAGAAAGATATGAAGTACCTGCTTTCCTTAACACAGCACCTGACGGACCACTTTTAAAAGCAGGAGTAATCGGATGCGGGGGCAGAGGAACGGGAGCGGCATTCAATTTTCTTAATGCAGGCCCAAATACGCAAATAACCGCACTTGGGGATGTTTTCCAGGAACGGCTTGACAGGTGCCGGAATTCGCTGAAAGAACAACGTGATGTCGATATCCCCGATGAAAACTGCTTCCTGGGTTTTGATGCATACAAACGTGTCATAGATTCCGATGTGGATGTAGTCATATGTGCCACCCCGCCGCATTTCCGGCCCGAGCATTTCGAAGCAACCGTGCAGGCAAGGAAACATGCCTTTATTGAAAAGCCATGTGCTGTTGATCCTGTAGGTGTAAGATCAGTAATGGCCTCGGGCAGAATGGCTGAATCGGCCGGATTAACAGTAGTTTCAGGAACACAATTGAGGCATGCACGCGATTACAATGCAACCTTTGGTATGATAAAAAACGGGGCCATAGGTGATCTGATATCAGGTAATGCCCTCCGGTTGGGCGGAAAACTCTGGCATCGCTCCAGGGAGGAAGGATGGAGTGACATGGAATACATGCTGAGGGACTGGGTCAACTGGAACTGGCTTTCGGGTGATCATATTGTTGAACAGTTTGTTCATCAGATTGATATTCTTAACTGGTTCTTTGAAAAATTTCCTTCACAGGCCATCGGCTTTGGAGGCAGGCACAGGCGCCCGACAGGAGATCAGTATGATTTTATCAGTGTGGATTACACTTTTGATGACCAGCGCAAGTACCAGGGTATGCACCGCCAGATTGACGGATGCTATAACACTTCAGATGTTGTGATTTATGGTACGGAGGGATATACAAATTGCCGTAACAGCATATATGACTATGACCATAACCCGATATGGGAGTATGAGTATCCGCTGGATGAAGATGGCCAGCCTACAGGCAGGCTGGAAGTAGCCATGACCGATCAGTCACATATCAATCTTGTTAATGCTATCCGCACAAACAACCCGGTTAATGAAGCCAACAGAATGGCTTCCTCAACCCTTGTATCCATAATGGGAAGAGAATCGGCTTATACCGGACAACGAATAACCTGGGATGAAATGATGGACTCAGGGATGAGGCTGGGACCGGAAGAATACAGGATGGGTCCCGTGGATATTGATCCTGAGCCACCGGTTCCCGGAACAGCCCCCGATTAATATCTCTTCCGGCTGGCAAATGCAACAAGCAAAAGCATAACAGGCACTTTAAAAAGTTCTCCCGCAGCCGTAAAAGGATCTGCGGGAGATTGTAATACAATCGGATATGAGAATATTACAAAAAGAGACAGCAGCAGTTGTCATTGATATCCAGGAAAAACTTTTGCCCCATATTTATGACGGGAAAAGGTTCCTTCAAAACAGCTTGAAACTTATTGAAGGTTTACAGATCCTTTCCGTGCCGGTGATAATAACACAACAATATACAAAAGGCCTTGGACAGACTCATCCGTCGCTGGTTGAGAAGTTTTCCGAATTCAATTATATTGAGAAAACCTCTTTCAGCTGCTTTGATGAACCTGCCTTCAAAGAAGAAGTTTCAATCCTGGGCAGGCAAAATATTGTCATTTGCGGAATTGAAGCTCATGTTTGCGTGCTACAGACCTGCCTCGATCTGTCAGATAGCGGATTCAGACCTGTTATTGTTGAAGATTGTGTATCTTCAAGAAAACCGGATGATAAAAATATTGCCATTGAGCGAATGCGGCAGGAAGGAGCCAGGATCACTACTTTGGAGAGCCTGCTTTTTGAAATGACCCGCAGTGCGGGAACTGAAGTATTTAAAAGTATTTCCCGACTGG
>PXAP01000323.1 GCA_003567115.1 Bacteroidota bacterium | reverse complement strand
GGAGACGTACTTATACATGCCATATGTGATGCCCTGCTGGGTGCGGCAGCACTGGGTGATATCGGCACTCACTTTCCCGATACGGATAATCAATACAAGGATATGGACAGCAGGATATTACTGGAGAAGACAAACATCCTTCTTCGCAAAAAAGGTTATGATATATCCAATATTGATTCTGTAATCTGCCTTCAGACTCCGAAAATACAGGGATATATTGCCCCGATCAGGCGGTCACTGTCCGGTGTACTGAAAATAGATGCAGAAGATATATCAGTAAAGGCAACCACAACAGAAAAGCTTGGATTCACCGGCCGGGAGGAGGGATTAGCCGCCTGGGCGACTGTACTGCTTGTTAAACACTGACGGTTTTAAGACTGTATGGTTGGCTATTAAAGAATAAATCTTATTTCCCTTTTAAAATACCGGCAGGATTATAATCTGTAATCTACTCAATATGAAAGCAAAAATAACAGTGGTTTTGGGAGCAAGTCCCAATCCGTCGAGATATTCAAACATAGCGGTAAAAAGTCTCCTGAAACATGATATTCCCGTAATACCCGTAGGTAAGAGGAAAGGAAAAGCAGGAGGTTTGGAAATCATAAGGGAACGGCCATTGGTTGAGGATGTACATACCGTCACAATGTATATAGGGCCTGCAAAACAAAAAGATTACTATACATGGCTGTTGTCTCTTCATCCGTCAAGGATCATCTTCAATCCCGGAACTGAAAATGAAGAGTTTATGGGAATGGCAAAAAAAGAGGGTATTGAGGTAGTAGAGGATTGTACACTTCTTATGCTTAACGCGGGAAGATATTGATTGGATTTTCCTGCTACTGCTTCTCAAACACCGCGGTAAAATCGTCACCATCTACCTTATATATCCAATCAATCTTTCTGATGTTTGATGTTGCCTTCCCACTACCCGAAATCCGGAAAGTCCCCCCCCTGCCGTCAACAGATTGTTCTATAATTGTCAGGTTAAGTCCGGAAATATTAGCAACAACATCATACTCCAAACCAAGACTTGAAAAGTTGCTTATCAGCAATCTGCTACTATCGTCAGGATAATAGTTAGTTACGGCCATAAATCTCAATTCGTTAAACTCATCATCATATTCAGTGGCTTTCCATTCGCCCTCAAAAGTTCTGGGGCCGAAGATTTCATCATCGCACGATAGACCCGCCAGAGAAATAAGGGTCAGACTAACAATGAGCCTGAATTTGCTCATAATACCATGATTTTATATGCGGGAAAAGTTGCGGTGGTGCAGATGAGCGTCAAACTGGCTGCGGTGTATGATTTATCATCTATTGAGGAGCACCTTCCCGGCTCATAATATCACTGTCAACAAGTATACGGCCGCAATATTCACAAACTATTATCTTTTTCCTGGAGCGTATATCCAGTTGCCGCTGAGGGGGTATTTTATTAAAGCATCCGCCGCAGGCATCTCTTTCTACGGGAACAACGGCCAACCCGTTCCTGGCATTCTTACGGATCCTTTTATAGGCTGCTAACAGACGGGGCTCTATAAGTTCAGCTTTCTCTTCAGAGCGCTTTTTTAGGTCCTCCTCATCCTTTTGGGTTTCAGATATTATACTGTTCAATTCATTTTTCTTATCATTAAGATCTCCGGTTCGCTCTTCCAGTAAAGCCTTCGATTCTTCTTCCAGTTGTTTTTTTCCTTCCAGCTCATTGGAAAATTCCCTGATCCTTTTCTCGGAAAGCTCAATTTCAAGCGTCTGGAATTCTATCTCCTTTGAAAGTGAATCATACTCCCGGTTATTTCTAACATTCATCTGCTGCTCCTGATATTTTTTTATCAGAGCTTTGGAATCAATTATTTCATTTTTCTTATTCTGTATGGATACCTCCAGGTCCTTCATCTCCTCCTGGATGTTTTTCAGCCGGGTCTCCAAGCCGGCAATTTCATCTTCAAGATCCTGCACCTCAAGAGGCAATTCTCCCCTTAATATCCTGATCTTGTCAATATCCGAATCAACCGACTGAATTTCGAAAAGAAGCTTCAGTTTATCTTCGGTTGATAGTTCCTTCACTTCCTGTGCCTTTTTAGTATCACTTGCCATAGATATTTAAAAATAATTAACGGGATTAGTATTTACTTCCGAAAGATGAATTGCAAAATTAGGAAAATTTTTTGTAAGTACCTCATAAAAAATCTCAATGGTGAATTGCTCGCTTTCAAAATGTCCTATATCGGTAATCATCATATCACTGCCGGCTGCGAAAAAATCATGATACTTAAAATCACCCGATACGAAAGCATCAGCTCCAGAACTCCTTGCCTGACCGATCAGGGAACTGCCGCTTCCACCGCATACTGCAACCTTTACAATCGGCTTATCCGGCAATTTTGTATGGCGGACAATTTTCACACGAAACACCTCCTTTAGCAGGTACAGGAAATCAACAGGTTTCACCGGTTTATCCAGTTCTCCGGTTATTCCCGTACCTGCCCTGTCCCATCTGTTATGAAGCTTATATATATCGTATGCAACCTCCTCATAGGGATGTGCCTCAATCATTGCTTTCAGTATCCTTTTTTCCATAAAAGCGGGATAGATGGTTTCAATCCGGAGCTCTTTTTCCAAATGTGTGCTGCCTGCACTGCCCACATAGGGATCTGTATTCTCAGATCCCCTGAATGAGCCTTCACCTTCAATATTAAAACTGCACCGGTCATACTCCCCGATATGTCCGGCCCCGGCAGAAAAAACAGCTTCCCTGACCCTGGAAGCATGTTCAGTGGGTACAAAAACCACAAGTTTCCGGAGCATCCCCTTTACAGGAGAAAGTATGCGGGGCTCCTTTAAGCCGATTTTTTCAGCTAACCTGCTGTTAACGCCTCCCCATACCCTGTCGGCATTGGTATGCGCGGCATATAAGGCAATATTGCCCCGAACCGACTTCAGTACTACACGTTCAGTATAATTACTTCCGGTAAGCCCCTTTAAACCTTTGAAAATTACGGGATGATGAGAAATAACCAGTCCCGCGCCTTTTTCTTCTGCCTCGTCCAGTACTTCTTCAGTGATATCCAGGCACAGGAGCACGGCTTTTACATCCCGTTCCCTGTCTCCCAGGATCAGTCCGCTGTTATCATATGATTCCTGCAGGGATAAGGGTGAAAAGTCCTCCAGAACATCAATAATCTCGGTGATAAGCATATTATGTAATTATCAATCCTTTCGGCCGGGCAGCTAGGAGATATGATCCAATTAATCAAATAAATTTTGGTTTTGCCGGTTCAGAAACCTTCCTTAATCTCAAGCAACATCAATCTGACCTCTTTCAGGATTTTCACCAGTTCAAAATTTTTTACAGTATCTTCCCTGTTTTCGCTGATCTTTTTCTTTGCTCCCCTGATGGTCATACCCCTTTCTTTTACCAGCTCGTGGATAAGGTAAAAATTATCAATATCTTCTATGGTAAAAAAGCGGTTACCCTTTTTGTTCTTCTTGGGCTTGATAATGTCAAATTCCTTTTCCCAGTATCTTATAAGAGAGGTATTCACATTAAACATATCGGCAATTTCGCCGATAGAGTAATACAACTTCTCAACTTTTTTTTCTTTGTATGGCACGGCAAATAAAGTTAATACCCCATAAATGAACCGCCCTGCATGGACATCTGTATCATTGCATCAAATTCCTCAGGTGACATATCTCCATAAAAATAATGGATCGGGTCAACCGTTCTGTTGTTTCTCTGGACTTCATAATGCAAATGAGGCGCTGTAGATGCCCCGGTATTCCCTACCAGTCCTATGACATCCCCACGCTTAACTTCCTGCCCCCGGCGAACCAGGACTTCATCAAGATGAGCATAAAGTGTTTTGTATCCATACCCGTGGTCGATCTCTATGAAAGTACCATACCCGCTTCTCGCCCTGGAATTATGCACCCTTGTTACCATCCCGTTACCGGTTGAATAAACATCTGTGCCCCTGGGTGCTGTAAAATCCATTCCCTGATGAAACATCTCAATCTTGTGTATGGGATGAATACGCATACCGTAATATCCGCCAATTCGCCTTAAGTCTCTTATTGCCACCGGTTGTATTGAAGGAATGCTCGCCAGCATATCCTCCTTGTTGAGTGCCATGTCCGTCACCTCATCATAGGATATGGACTGTATATAAAGTTGTTTTTTCAGAATATCCAGCCTTCTGGCTGTCTCAACGACAAGTTCACTGTTGTTGTATCCTTCCAGTTCCGCATACCGGTTCACACCACCAAAACCGGCTGTTCTTATGCTCTTGGGTATAGGATCGGAATTGAATACTACCCTGTATATATTGTCATCACGATTCTGAATATCTTCAAGAACGTAACTTATATGATCCAGCTGTTTGTTGAGGATCTCATATTGCAGACTAAGCTGGTTTACTTCCCTTTTAAGGATCTTTTCCTTTGGAAGATCAAAGAAATGACTGAAGACCAGAAAGTACAAAACTGCAATAACAATACTGGCAGAAAAGTAGGTGAGAAAATTAAGCAGTTTATCCCTGAAAGTATGGTTTATCTGATCAAATTGAAGGGAAACGGGATTAAACCTGTATTTTTCCTTGGCCATAAAGCTGATTTTGAAAATTGTAGGGGTTTTCACTTGGCTAATCAACAAATCTAAATGAAATAAACTAATTTTACAAAAAGTTTTAAATAATTATTTTGATCCGGTTTTTTTAAAATGATAAATTTAATTCTTTCACATCCTGTTTTATATGTTCACCGGTAACATCCGTGTTTATGATCATATGCATGAGTATTATTTTTTAATTGATATTTTATATGTTTATTTTTTTCAACTCCATGGTCATTTGGGTATTTCACAGAGCTTTTTTCTCCTAAAGTAATTATCATAAATCATTTTTCATTTTTTTGAGTACAAACTAACGATCTGTTAAATTTAAAATGTTTTCGTACTTTTAACACTGCTCGCTTCATCTGTTTAAAAATCAATGTTTTATGGATTCAAATCATCTCAGGTCGCAGTTTCTGGAATTTTTTTGTGCAAAAAATCATAAAATAGTTCCCTCTGCTCCTATAGTTGTAAAGAACGATCCCAGCCTCATGTTTACCAATGCAGGTATGAACCAGTTCAAGGATTTTTTCCTTGGAAACAGACAGCCGGATCACCCCAGGGTGGTGAATTCGCAGAAATGCCTGAGAGTTTCCGGTAAACACAAT
>PXAP01000337.1 GCA_003567115.1 Bacteroidota bacterium | reverse complement strand
TACACTCACAACAGCGATAAATTCTTCGTGCCTGCCAGTAACGTGAAGCTGCCGACGCTTTACGCCGGCTTGAAATATCTGGATGAAGGTATTCCCGGTGTTCGGTATTTGGATTACAATGACACTATATTTCTGCAAGCCACCGGCGATCCTACCTTTCTGCTGATGGATTTTCCCGATCAGCCCGTTTTTGACTTTATGCGGCAAGCCGGGAAACCGCTGGTTTTTATTGAGCCCGAATGGCAGACCGGCGCCCTGGGATATGGCTGGCCATGGAACTTCTATCTCAATTATTACATGCCTGAGCGAAGTCCCTTGCCGGTATACGGCAACGTGGTGATATGGGCACAGAGAGATATGGGAGGTTACGTTCAGGATGCAGGGATAACGTATGCTTCTTCATTTCCCGGGCATAACTGGCCGGTTGAGGTAAAGGAATCTCCCCATGGAAGATTTGAGGTGAGCAGGCCGCTTACCTTGAATGATTACACGGTGTATCTGGGACTGGAGGGAGAGAGTGACCTGTTCGTGCCTTTTGCAACAAATGGCATGCAGGCGGCGCTTGAGCTGCTTGCAGACACCCTGAACAGGGATATTTACCTTGCGCCTTCACGACCGGGACTGATGGATATACCCGGATTAAGGATGAAGCTGACGGGGGACAGAGATTCTGTTCCCCGGGTTCAACGTCAATTAATGGGCGACAGGGATGTCGTTCCGGAAATTCACCGGCAATTAATGGATGGCAGGTATCCCGATCCTGAAGGAGACAGGCATTCAATAAACTGGCAGGGGGCGGGACGATTCATGACGATAACCTCAACAGTTTCCGATTCGCTGTTCAGGCCGATGATGCTGCACAGCGATAACTTCTTTGCGGAACAGTTGCTGATAATGGTTTCCAATGAACTTTTCGGGGTGATGGATGAGATGCTGGTAATTGATTATCTCCTGGACAATGATCTTGATGGTATACCTGACAGGCCGCGCTGGATTGATGGCAGCGGCCTCAGCAGGTATAATCTTTTCACTCCCCGCTCGTTTGTCTGGCTCCTTGAAAAGATGAAAAATGAATTCGGATTTGAAAGGGTCAGCCACCTTTTACCCACCGGAGGTGAGGGTACCCTGGAGAACCTTTACCGGGAAGAGAAGGGAAAGATTTATGCCAAAACAGGCACTCTTGGCGGCAACGCGGTAACGCTGAGCGGATTCCTTGAAACTGAACGGGGAAGGACGCTTATATTTTCAGTGCTTGTGAACAATCACAATAAGGACAGCAACAAGGTGCGGGCGGCAACCCGGGATTTTCTGAAAGAGATTATTTACCGCTATTGAGCTGTAATGCCTGCTTTGTAAATCAGGCTCTCAGGCCCTTTGTCCCGGTCTTTTAAGCCAAACCGGAAGTAAGCATCACCTGTGTCAGAATGCCTGCCGGCAAATTAATCCTGCTTACCTGATAGTTGCCGGGGGTTATAAATTTCCGGAATGGTGCCGTGCCCCGGTTCAATATCTGCGGCGGTATTATCGTTTTGTTCCCCGGAAGGGTCATTATCTTTTTGTTCCCCGGAAGGGGAAGTATCTTTATCTGCGCAGGCAGAATTTTACTCTTCATAATCAATAGTGAAGGTCAGATGCTCTGTCACGTCATTGTACTTTTCAAGAAGCTCCCGCCTGGTTTCGGCACCAAGGATAATGTTTGCCAGTACAAAACTGTAACTGTCCTGTTGGTGCATATCCATGTCATTCAGGTTCAATCCCTCGCGGACATTGATTTTAATAGCCAGATCAGGATATTTTTTCACCAGGTAATCAATTTCTTTTTCAGAGGGCACTTTTTTTATTGTACCCGAATGGAATGCCCTGAGCATAAAATGGGCGGCAATGTTGAACTCCCCCTTATTGGCAAAAGGCTTGGGCATTTGATTTACGGCCATGTTGACCATTATCCGGTGATGTGACACGCCATGTATCTTCTCAAATATATCGGTATGGGCCTGGGATATTCTTGGATTTATCTCCAGAAGGTAGATAGCGTTGGCTGTTTCATTATAGAAGAACTCAATATTAAACCCTGAATTCATCAGTCCGGTCTGCAGAATCACCCTCCTGGATAAATCGGCCATTCTGAACTGTATCTCCTGGGGCAGTGAAGAGGGATATTCATAACGGGAAAAGGAAGAGCGGTCATCCTCCCTGATCGAATCAACAATGCCGTATACCACCACTTCATCTGCAAAGGCATATCCTTCAACGGTACACTGATGGCCTGTTATCATGGTTTCAGCGATCATTGTTTCTTTCATTTCACTTATCTCCCTGGGCAAACCGTATTCGGCAAGGATATAGTTAAGGGGCTCATTCATGAAATTGATATTCTGACGCACCTCTTCAATGCATTCATTAAACTGGATCGGATCGTTAACCCTGTAGGCAAGAAATGAGTGAAATGATTTGATCGGTTTTATCCAGTATGGCGGAATAAAATTTATTTTTTCAAAGGCATCATCACAAAAAGGGTCAAAAGCCTTAAACTGGGGTATGTTTTCTGGAATTACTTTTTGCTGTTCAAAACGGCTCCAGTATTTATGTTCGCATTTTAAAATGCTTTCCAGGGAAGGAGCCGGAAGATTGTACTTTCGGGCTATTACGGGAACCAGGACAGATCCCGGGAAATCATAATATGTGCCTATCGCGTCTATGCGTCCCGCTTCTTTTATCCTTTCATCTATTAAATTCAACATCCCGGGAATGGAGATTTCTTCTATGCCCCGAATCTCCGAAAATTTCAGGGCGGGTAAAAAGTTATACTCCTCAGCTTCCGGCAGGCGGTTGAGCTTTTCCAGATTGAAATCATCCAGTCCCACGATAAAAAAGGTTTTTTTCCGGTTCATCCTAATAAAACAGGTTAATCAATTTAATAATCAGTGAATTATGTTTAGCATGTAATTCATGTTCAGTGTTTCAAACACAAAAAAGTGTGCAGGGCAGGGTTCAGGCTGATCACTCTTCTTTGGGATCGACCCTGATTGAAAGTTGTTCAACCACATCATTGTATTTATCAATCAACTCCTTTTTGCTCTGTGCCCCGAGAAAAATATTTGCCATAACGTAACTGTAACTGTCAATGTGATGTTCAGCCATATCATCAAGGTCCATACCTTCTTCCACGTTAAGCAGAATATCAAAATCCAGATATTTACGCTTCAGCCTGCTGATTGTTTCCTCACCGGGAGCATTTCTGACTATCCCGGGCTTAAAAGACCTGAGCATAAAATGAGAAGCTACCCTGAATTCACCTTTTTTGTCAAGTTTAACCGGCTTTCTGTCCAGAGCCAGGTTAAGCATAACCTCATGATGCGACATGCCGTGTACTTTCTCAAACATGTCTGCATGGGACTGTGACATTCTCGGGTTTATCTCCAGCAGCTTGATCTCTCCGGTATTTTCATTATAAAAGAATTCAATATTAAAGGCTGAAGTTTTCAGGCCAATCTGTCTGATCACCTTTTCCGACACTCCGGCAATCCTCTCCTGTGCTTTTTGATCCAGTCTGCTGGGATAATCATAACGGGCAAACGAGGAGGTATCTCCTTCCAGTATCGAATCGATAATACCGTAAACCTCCACCTGATTATTTATGGCGTAACCTTCTGCAGTGCACTGATGGCCAGAGATCACGGTTTCGGCAAACATCTTTTCCTCCATTTTTGACATCTCCGGCGACACCTTGTATTTGTCAAAAATATAGGTGAAAGGCTCAACCATCAGGTCAATATGTTCACGTGCCTCTTCAATACATTCATTAAACTGCTCTTTATCTTCGATCCTGTAAGCAAGGTAAGATCCATACGATTTGATTGGTTTGATCCAGAACGGAGGCTCAAAACCGATAGTGTCATAGGCATTGTCATCGTAAATATCAAATGCCCTGAACCCGGGAATGTTTTCGGGTATCGCCTTGCTTTGCTCGACGCGGCTCCAGTATTTGTGCTCACATTTCATCACGTTTTTCAGTGACGGGCCGGGAAGGTCATACTTTTCCGCGATAACGGGAACCAGGACAGACCCCGGAAAGTCAAACCAGGTAACCACTGCATCAATGCGGCCTGCCTGGTTTATCCTCCGGTCAGCCGTTTCCAGAAGGCTTGGAATAGAGAACTCCTCAACGTCGCGCATTTCACTGAGTTTTACCGCCGGTAAAAACTCACATTCTTCTGATTCGGGTAAATGATTTAATTTCTCCAGGTTGAAATCATCCAGACCAACAACAAAAACATACTTTTTTTCTCTCATAACAGGATTATTTTGGCCTTTATAAACAGCCTGCTGAAAATATTCAGGAACCGGCTGATAAAGGGATATAAGGTGTTATATACAATTTGTTGATCCCTGGTGTGTTTTTAAAACCGGCACAAGGTTTTTCCCGGGATCTCTGCTAAACCATATCTCTTGGTACCTGTTCATCATATGCCCTGTTAAACACTCTCACATCACCTTCGTAGGCATCCAGGGTTGCCCTGATAATAAAGTGGGTCCTGCTGGAAGTCAGGATTGTCCGGGTAATGGTTTTTATATGCCAGTTATCACGATGGAATTCCCTGACGCTTTTGACTTCTCCCCTTACCGTGTCATACTTATTATTGCTGTAATAGTATTTTTCGGTAACATCTTTTCTCAGCTTAGTATTAGTGTGATTCAGAATGTACTGGGGATCGTTGTTTTCAATTTTCAATGTCACCTCGTTGGTTGCGAGGTTACGTTCCACGACCCATTCCCTCGAGGAGGGAACCAGAAGGGTGGTGTCAAGTTCTTCAAGCTTGCCGGGTTTTTCCAGTGGTTTTTTTGAAATATCCCTTTTACCGACAGTTCTTTTGGGTAGCAGAAGGGAGCTTTCCGAAGGGTATATGGTAAGCCTGGCGGGCTCGGGTGACGGCCAGGCCAGGGGCCAGTATGAAGTGGATATGGAAATCCTCAGCTGGTTACCCGCAGGGAAATGTTGTGCTATATAGTTCATAGGGACCGTAACGTCATATACTTTGCCGGGGACAAGTTCTTCAGGCTCTTCATCACTGTCGCGATGAGTGAGATTGAGCAGTCCGAATGTGACCCTTGTTGCCCTTCCGTCAGTGCCTATATCGGAAATCCTGGCAGCTACCATTGCCAGTCTTTTGTTTGACTTTATCCTGAGCTTCAGGTAAGGTTTGCCGAGTATTTCATAATCTTTTTTCAGCACGG
>PXAP01000279.1 GCA_003567115.1 Bacteroidota bacterium | reverse complement strand
TGCTGTCTGTTACTGAGACCTGTGCCTCACCTGTGCGTGCGGGCACAACCACATATTCGGTTCCCGATACCCTTCTCAGGGTACCATTGTTTACAGAGGCATTGACCTGGTCTGCAGAAAGTCCGGGAGCGGAGATCTCAACCGGATTTTCAATGGCCGCGTAGAATACGTTCATTGCAGTGGGCGATACGACCAGGCTTGGCTCGGCTACCTGGAATTCGCTCCGGAAAGGCCGGCTTATCACCGAACCATCGGGAGCGCGAAGCCGTATGAGTCCGCCCCAGCTATGATAACCCACGGTTCCCGGTCTTGTCCGGTATACTCCCCTGCCCTGGTCGACGGGAAGTTCCTGGGAACTGCCAACCATTTCATAGTCTATTGTTCCGTCTTCAAGTTCAACCTCTTGATACTGACCGACAATTACCTCCGGTGCCTGGGTTGTATCGAAGGCTGCAAGGAAAACACTTGCTTCAAAATCATTCCCCCTGAACACGTAATTTGAACGGGGGATAACGGTGGCTTCAAGGTGGTTAAACATGAAAGAGCCCGCATCGACCTGGTCAAGAAGCCAGGTTATCACATCCGATTCGGCATTTCTCACGTCTGCCTGCATTCCCGACATAAGGGTGAGTGCCGCTATGGTGGGCATATAATAAAAGTGATGCTCTTCCCAGCTTACCGTTGCACCTTCCCTTGCCGGAGGGTCTGAGGTGTCGAGGCTTGTTTCGACAGATTCTATTATACCTGTGGCTCTTTCGTCTACAGTGGTGATAAGGAACTCCCTGAAATCTGCAATACTGTCCCTAAGCCGGGTTGCCCTGCGGTTGGTCTCCGGCCGGCCCATCACCTGCCACGGGGGATTGGTATTTTCCTTGGCTCTTATATTTTGACCTATGATCCTGCCTTCCTCATCTATTGCATCAGGATCACTTCCTTCCGCCCTGATTACAATATCCTGCTTAAGTTCCTGTATATAGTCATAAAGCGCATCTGACCTGACATTTACCTCATCTGCCAACTCTTTCCAGGGTCTCACCCTTGTCGGGTTCTCTGCCATCCGCCTTGCAAATTCACGGTAAACAGCTTCGTTCTGACGCGTAAAATTCTCGGTTGTCTTTGTTAGTCCATCGTCCACAACAACAAAGGCATCAAGAACTTCTACCGACACATTCAGTGCCAGCATTGCCATCAGCACCAGGTACATCATACCTATCAGTTTTTGTCTCGGGGTTTCTTTTCCACCAGCCATAATAAGCGTCTATTATATTATTCAACTACTATTTTCTGCTAACCGAACTCATGGCAGAAAGCATGTTACCATATATGGAGTTCAGTTCTGAAAGATTCCGGCTAAGCTTGCCTATCTCTTCCTTGTATTTTTCTGTCTCTTCAACCGATGACTTCAGGTTACCGGTGATGTTGCTGAAATCGTGGTAAAGGGTTTGCGAATCCTTAAGATGATCATTGTTGTTTTGCAACTGAAGCTCATAGACTGCATTGAGAGCAGACAGGTTCTTGTTGATGGCTCCCAGCTTCTCACCAATAGTCTTGTTGCCTTCCATAATGGTTGAATGCTCAGTATTTATTGAATCCCTGAGAAGATCATATGAGTTTACCAGCTGATTTGTAGAGTTTTCAATAAGTTCTGAGTTCTTCTGGTATGATTCCGAAAGAACATTGACCTTACCTTTCAGGTTATGGGATGAACCCTCGAGCGATTCAGTAAGTGAGCTAACCGACAGGGCAGCATTTTTAATATTGGAGACATACTCATTGGTTGCCATGGTGGCATCTGAAATGTCGGAGAGTTTAGCCGTTGTTGTATTAAGGTTTTTCAAACCCTGTCCCAGTTTTTCAAAAAGATCCGGTGTGATCTCTGCATTTTCCAGCATCTGGTCAAATTTGGCCAGTGAGGAGGAACTTCCCATGCCTCCTCCGCCAGTGTTTTCGATAGCTCTGGACCTCCTTTGCGACAATGCATCGATCTGATCCGGGTCTTCGATCATACCTGCCAGTTCGGGATATACCAGAGTCCAGTCGTATTCCTCGTGAAGAGGCTCAAAGGCCGAAAAGAAAAATATCAGGGCTTCGGCCCCCAGTCCTACCGTAAGCATAATACCCGCTCCCGGCCAGTGCTGGATTTTGAACAAGGCACCCAATATAACAACGGAGGCACCAATACCATACATTTTGGCCATGAAGCCTTTCCATCCTGAGCTGTGAATTAATTCTGAAAATTTCATCTTCTGTTCAGTTTAGTTTTCAAATAATTATCTTTTTTGCTGTAGTTCTTAAGCTGGTTTCTTCCAATCTTATGCACCTTTTACAGTATCTTGTCTCTTTCTGTTTGGTGAGGGCTATTTTTATTTTTCCTTTCTCAATCACGTGAAGGCTTAAATCTGGTGCTAAAACTATCTTGCACTGCCGAGATATGAGCGTACGTTCCTGAAACCTATATATGATTTGGCAGTATCCTGATATTCATAAGTCCTTGTACTTACCTGGAGGTAATATGCTATGTCTTTCCATGACCCTCCCCTGACAACCTTTCTCTTAAGTGCCGGCGGATCATCGGGCAGTGCATTGTATTTGAAATTTGGATTCATATCATGGGAGAAGGTGTAGAAGGACTCATCATAGGCGTTCTCAGTCCATTCGGCTACATTGCCTGCCATATCATACAGGCCGAAATCGTTTGGTTCAAAAGAAGCTGCCGGCGCGGTGTACAGCCATCCGTCATCAGTGTAGTTACCCCGCATCGGCTTGAAGTTTGCCAAAAAACAGCATTCCATATTGCGGGTGTAAGGACCTCCCCACGGGTACATTGAAAGCGGAATACCTCCGCGGGCTGCGTATTCCCATTCAGATTCAAGAGGCAGCCTGTAGTTCTGTACAAAACCCTGCCCCCGTCTGGCCAGATGTTGATTAAGGTAGTCGGTCCTCCATATGCTGAAGGCATAAGCCTGTTTCCATGTAACACCAACCACGGGGTAATCGTCGTATGAGGGATGCCAGAAATACATATTTGCCATTGGCTCATTATAGGAGTAGGTGAAATCATGGATCCATACCAGTGTATCGGGGTATACATTCACCTGGTCCCGCAACACGAATGAAGAGCGGTCTGCAATGGGAACCTCCTCTCCATCCTGGTTAAATACAGTGCCTTCATATTGCTGTGTTTCAGGGTTCCACCGGTTTGACCTCCTGGCTGCCTGTTCGTAATCAACCCAGAAATACTCGTAGTTCAATTTTCTGGTGTCCAGTTCTCTTCTTCCCCAAAAGCGTTCCTGAGGGGGATAGTAAAGCTCATCAAGAATATCTATTATATCAGGGTCATCCATATCTATCCGGGTATCCCAGTTCAGAGTGGGTTCATCCAGGACCCTGTCAAACTCGTCGGTGGTTATCAGGTATTCGTCATATCCGTAATCGCCGAGTGTTCTTCTCATTATGGAGTCTCGTACATAATAGACAAATTGACGATACTTGTTGTTGGTTATTTCTGTTTCGTCCATCCAGAATGCATCGACCGAAACAGTTCTTGTGATTGCATTTTGGGCGAACATCACATCTTCATCATTTGGCCCCATCATAAAGTGTCCCTGGGGAATGAAAACCATGCCGTAGGGATCCGGTTCGTGCCATCTCTCCCTGTCCCTGACACCGAGAAGTTCACCGCTGGGTGCCCTGCCGCAGCCTGAAAGGATAATCGCAGCAAGCAATACCGTGAAAACAACTTTTTTCATAATTTAAAAAGATTATATTATGCAAATTTCTTCTTTTTTTTTTATAAACCAATTATAGAGGTTCTTTTTCTATAAAATTCTGATGCTCCTGTATCTTTGGGGACTACGGTCCATGCCCAGGTCAAAGCAATATCTCAGCATGAATTCGTGAGTGCCTTTATTGTGCCGCACCATAGCAGTTGTTGAGAAATCATATGAATAACCTATATTGATGCCGTTGAATAGTTCAAGTCCGATTGTCCCGACTACAGCCGATCCAAAACGGTAAAAAATTCCTCCCCACAGTTTGTCATCATAATCGATCATGCTTCCCAGGTTGACCTGAGTCATAACTCCGTCGGATTGTATTAAAAGGGTGGGAAGAGCCTTATAGGAAGGGTTATTGAGATATATGCTGTATCCTGCTGTCAGATAGTAATGCCTGCTCAGAAAAGGCCTTGCCGAGGGGGAGTATTCCACTGTTGCCTCGTTTATATGGGTAGAGGAGAAACCTACATACATTTCGTCGGTATAATAGAAAAGTCCCGCGGAAAAATCCATGGTCAGGGCACTTTCATTGCCAGCCGGAATGGAGGGATCGCCGGAGGCAGATGTATGCGAATCGGTTGCGGGGACAAACCATTCAGCGTCGAGCGAAGAATTTATCAATCCAAATCCCATTCCCATCCCAAGCTTACCGTTTCCGGCATCCATCCTGAATGCATATGATGCATTGATGCTCAGATTGGATTCAAAACCAACCTCATCATTGAGAATATGCAGACCGGCCCCGTGATCTGTGCCGAAAAGTCTGAAGGGGGTGTTTACAGTGAAAGCAGAAGTGACAGGAGCACCTTCAAAACCCATCCATTGCTGCCTGTTCATTGCAGTTGCACAGATTGCATTCTTGCTTCCAACGTATCCGGGATTGAACATCATTATATTAAACATACTCTGACTGAATTGGGGATCCTGCTGCGGATAGCCCGTGAACGCAAAACAGGTGAAAAAAACCAAAATAATAATCCTTTTCATATGTGCCGGCAACTCCTGTTATAAATTTTATGGCTGATTTTTATTTGTTGATTGTAAAGAAAATAAAAAAAACCATTTCAAACAAATAATTAAGTGTTACCGGATTTAAACATGTTGTTGGGATTTATACTATGAGAAGGGCTCTAATGTTTCTTAATTTTGAAAAAAAATTAAAATATTTTTGAAAAAAAAGTTTTTGAATACATCAGGAGGCTGAAAATGTGAGGGTTATTGATTTATTTTTTTAAAGTTCTGCCACCACCTCTCGGGCACCTCCTGGTGACATGCTTTCTGGTAGTCCTCATAAGAACAGGCTACCAAAAGACTTCGGGGCAGTTTTGATGAGGGAACTTCCATCCACCACCGTTCACTTCTGGAGCTTTTGTAAAAAACGATCTTATTATCCGACCCGGTGAGGTTAATTATGAATTTGGTGCATTCGCCTGAAGGATTGAAAGGATATTCACCTTTTCTCTTA
>PXAP01000319.1 GCA_003567115.1 Bacteroidota bacterium | reverse complement strand
TGTAAAGATGAATACCGAAGATGGCTGATGAGGAGATGGCTGACGGGAAAATCGGTAACGGTCGAGTTTATGCTCTGTAAGGGATCTCAGGGTTCAGGGGTCTTTTTTATAAGCGTGTAAACTATTTTTTTGTCTCTGAAGGTAAACCCTATAAGGTCGAGTACTATCAGGTTGACCAGTATGGTGACGGCAGTATTCAGGTTTATCCCTGCAATTTGGCGGAATTTGGACAGGGTTATGGTTTCATTTTCCTGAAGGTAGTCAAAGAGGATCTTCTCCTTTTCCGAATACCTGATAAGTGTCCCTTTTGGGCGTTTGAGCCGTCTCCAGACTTTGATCATAATGCTGTTGGCAAGCATATTCTCATCACCCACCCTTATATATGCCAGCCATTTTCCTTCTTCCGAGCGGGCATAATGAGGGGGTGTGGTGCTTTTTTTTATCCTGGCTTCCAGAACGGTTTTTCCATCAACCTGCCACTGCCTGACATTGAAACCGACCTCCGGTTTGCAATACAAATGTGCTGCAGCCTCGAGCATATAATATTCTTCATCTGACCTTATTCCGGCTATCTTACCGTTATCCTTGACTCCAACAAGCAGTACGCCCCCGTCGGTATTGGCAAAGGCTGAAAGAGTGCGGGCAATCTTCCTGGAGTCTGATATCTCAAATTTGAAGTCAAGATGCTGATTCTCACCCCCGGCTATAAGCTGCTTTAAATAGGAGTTCATTAGTAGCTTAAAATTTAAATTCTTGCTTTTTTTGGCAAAATATTATTCAAACCTCTTTGGTTCTGGCTATGCCAGGTTGGGTTTTTTGTTTCAATTGATGTTTTCCCGGGCTGTCAACCACTTTCAATGGCCGCTCCCCTTAGTCCCCAATTTTTTCAGAAGGCTTCTGACACTTTCAACAGAATCTGTATAGTACTTTGCTTTGGTGGATTTGGTACCTACCTTGACAGTTATAGCCTCGTCAGGCATTGAACCGAATGTATATTCATCTGTCCAGTCATCGCCCAGGGCCATGATAAATTCATAATTGTCTTTTGCCAGTTGTTGTGCTGCCGCTCTTCCCTTGTTGATGCCCGAATTTTTTATCTCGATAACCTTGTCGCCATCCATAATCTCCAGGTTGAGGTTCGAGACAAGGTCACGCAACTCCTCTTTCAGCTCCCACGCGCGTATTACACCAAGGTCAGGATCGGCATGACGGTAATGCCATACAAGTGAATAATTCTTCTCTTCCAGCAATGACCGGGGAGTGCGGTCAACATAAAAGTTGATGGTGGGCCGGATCATATCCATCCAATCCTTGTCTATCTGCTCGATCATCGACCATTTGCTTTCCTGCTCCTTTATCCATACACCATGCTCTGCAATAAATGTCACCTTGTCGAAGTCTCTGAACCATTTGCCAAGGGTCTCCTTATCCCTTCCGCTTATGATAGCCACATGGTTTTTTTCATCATCTGTAAGCGACCTTAGAATATCGTATAGCTCTTCATCGGGTCTGGCTTCCTGCGGATCATTGTGAAAACCGGTTAGGGTTCCGTCATAATCGAGGAAGATGATCCTGTTTGCCGCGTTATTGTACTTTTTAATGAAGTTCTCAGTTATTTTTTGCGACACTTTCCTGGTAAGGTGGCTCTCCTGCAGTTTTTTTACGTTTTCCAGGCTGTTTAGTACGTCATTGGCCCATTTTTCCTCATTATATACCTGAAGGCGTTTCTGTATTATACTGTTGGATTTTTTCTGTTCCTTCTCCGGCATATTGAAGGCCGTTTTTATGGCCTCGGCAATTTCCAACCTGTTATTCGGATTAATCATGATTGCTTCACTCATCTCCCTGGCGGCTCCTGCCATCTCACTAAGTATAAGCACTCCGGTCTGGTCTGTGCGGGAGGCGATATATTCCTTGGCTATAAGGTTCATGCCGTCACGAAGGGGGGTCACCAGGGCTATGTCCGACAAGGTGTAAAGCTCTGTCATCTCTTCCCGGCTTACAGCGCGGTAGTAATAAAGTACGGGCATCCAGTCCGGCGTGCCAAACTCACCGTTAATCCTTCCCACCAGCTCGTCTGTTAATTTTTTCTGGTTATTATATTCATCAACCATTTCCCCGGAAGGGATAACGAAAAGTGCCAGGCTGATTTTTTCAAGGTATTCAGGATTATTCCTGAGAAAGTCTTCGAAGGCTTCCAGTCTGGTTGGAATGCCCCTGGTGTAATCAAGCCTGTCGATCGACAGCATTATTTTACGCTTGTCTTTTTTGCTGTCACCATGGCTGAAAAGATCACCAAAACCTCCGGGTTGTTTTTCTCCTGAACCTGATAGATAGCGGGAAGCGTCCTTTTGTATCTGATCATAATCTATACCCATAGGAAAATTATCTACCTTGATAACCCTTTCATTCATCCTGATAGTGTTCAGGATAGTGTCATATCCAAGCAAGCGTCTTACAGAGCTCATAAAATGCCGTTCATAATCAAAAGTGTGAAATCCTGCCAGATCGGCTCCCAGCATACCTTCAACAAGTTCACGGCGGCAGGGCAGGATCCTGAATATTTCAAATGAGGGGAAAGGGATATGCATGAAAAACCCTATTGAAAGTTCAGGATAGTCATCCCTGATCATTTTTGGCAGCAACATGAGATGATAGTCATGAATCCATACCTTATCTCCTTTTTTTGCAACCTCCAGGACCTTGCGGGCAAATTTGCGGTTAACATCTTTGTAACTTTCCCAGTAATCGTGATTAAATGTGCTGTATCTGGAAAAATAATGGAAAAGAGGCCAGATGGTCTGATTGCAGAATCCGTAATAGTGGTTTCTTATCTCTTCATCACTAAGTTCCAGGGGATGGCAGTTTTTCTTTATATAATTGTTGTAAACATTATTCTTCTGCTTGTCACTAAGCTTGATATCCTCATTGCCTGTCCATCCCACCCAGCTGCACTTAAGGTGTTTATAGAAGACGCTGAGGCTGCCTGATATACCAAGTGTTTTCTCTGTTACAACCGGCCGGCCTTCTTTTTCGCTTATCTCATAAGGCAGTTTGTTGGAAACTATTATCAACTTGCTCATTTTTTTAGATTTAAGTTTTTAATTGAAAAAATCCGCCTTCCCGGAATTATAAACGGTTAAGTGATCTTTTTTATGGGAAAACCGGGAATTTGTTAATAAAAAATGATATAATCCTTTGTTAAACAAAACCATTATATTGGTTTTTCTTTCCATATTGTTTTATTTTGAAATCAAATTGGTTTTTAACTATCTGTTTGTCATGTTGCCGGATGTTTTGCAGGCAAACAATGTGTTAAATTATAAAATAATTATGCAAAAGTACAGCTTTGACGCCGTAATTTTTGACCTTGACGGGGTTATAACACAAACTGCCCTTACACATGCCAAAGCATGGAAGGACATGTTCGATGAGTATTTGAGAGAACGTGAAAAAAAATATAATGAACCTTTCAAAGAGTTTACCCATGCCGGTGATTACCTTCCATATGTTGATGGCAAGCCCCGATATAAGGGTGTCGAGTCATTCCTTAAATCACGCGGTATTGACATCCCTTTCGGCAGCCCTGACGACCCTCCTGATAAGGAGACCTGCTGCGGACTGGGAAACAGAAAGAATGAGGCTTTCAATGAGATACTTGACAAAGAGGGTGCTCAGGTATATGAATCGTCTGTAAGTCTGCTTAAGGAACTTAAAGAGGCAGGCATAAGGCTTGGTGTGGCATCTTCAAGTAAAAACTGCAAATCTGTTCTGGAATCGGTTAATCTGCTGGATTATTTTGAGACCAGGGTTGACGGGGAGGTGTCAGCTGAGCTGGGATTAAAGGGTAAGCCTGAGCCCGATATTTTTACCGTGGCTGCCGATAATCTGGGTGCACCATACGACCGTTCGGTGGTTGTTGAAGATGCTGTATCAGGCGTGCAGGCCGGCAGGGATGGGAATTTTGGTTTTATTATCGGAGTTGCCAGGGAGGATAATGTCCTGGAATTACATACCAACGGAGCTGATGTGGTGGTCAGGGATCTTGCCGATCTGGGTGGCATAGCCGGTATCGAGAATTGGTTTGAGAAGGGGCTGAAGGATGATATGTGGACGCTTACCTACAAGGACTATGACCCGGTGAAGGAACAGTCACGTGAAGCCCTGCTGACAACAGGTAATGGCTACTTTGCTACCAGAGGGGCTGTTGAAGAGCTCGATGCCAATCCGGTCAATTATCCGGGAACATATATGGCAGGCCTTTACAACAGGATGGAATCGGAGGTGGAGGACAGAACAGTGGTAAATGAAGATTTTGTCAATGTGCCCGACTGGTTATTGATGACTTTCAGGATTGATAATGAAAGGTGGTTTAATCCCAATAAAACTGAAATAGTGCTTATGGAACGCCACCTTGATATACGGAAGGGGTTATTTTTCAGGAAAGTAATTGCCGAGGATGAACAGGGAAGGAGGACCCTTATTGAATCGCGCAGGATGGTAAGCATGGCGGACAAGCATCTGGCTGCTGCCGATTATACGATAGTACCCATGAATTATTCGGGAAAGATCACCTTCCGTTCGGGAATGAATGCCAATATAATAAATGACGGTGTCAAGAGGTACAGGCAACTGAACCAGAACCACCTGGAACAACTTGACAGGGGTAACAACGGACCATTTTCGTGGGTTCTGGCTGAAACAACCCAGAGTAAGGTAAAAATAGCCGAATCGGCCCTGCTAAAGGTAAAATTCAATGAAACAGATTTCGATCCTTCCTGCAGGCACAGGAAAACCAAAGGAAGGGTGGATACCCGTTTCACTGTTGAGATGAAAGAGGGTGAAAGTCTTATTGTTGAAAAGCTTGTTTGTATCTGCAACAGTCTTGACGGGAAATACCCTGACCCCCTCAAATATGTCAGGGAGAGGGGGGCCACCTTGCCTTCATTTGACATAATGCTGGATGACAGTTCGGTTGCCTGGAGGTCAATATGGGAAAGGGCAGACATTGATCTTGTTGGCGACAGACTGGCACAGAAATTAATCAGACTGCATATCTACCACCTTATGGTTACCACCTCACCGCATAATGAGGAGATAGATTTCGGGATACCGGCACGGGGACTTCATGGTGAGGCCTACAGGGGACATATTTTCTGGGATGAGTTGTATATCCTGCCTTTCTATTGCCTGCATTTTCCAAACGTAGCCAAATCGGTGCTGATGTACAGGTATAGGAGACTGGATGCTGCACGGGATTATGCGCGGGAGCATG
>PXAP01000351.1 GCA_003567115.1 Bacteroidota bacterium | reverse complement strand
TGACCAGATAGGTCTGAAAAGGTTGGCAATTAAGTGTTCTTTAATTCCACAAATGTGTCCTTTATGTAGAAGATATACTCATGTGTGTGAAACTAAAATAAATTATCAAATTCAATTCCCGGGGTTCCGAATGCCGCTTCAATAGACAATTTTTTAAAATCCGAAACCTGCCCGGGCCTGTGGTCCTGTTCTGCTGCAACTTTTTGGTAGTACTCAGCAAACCCGGGAAAAACTTCCTGTATCAGCTGCTGTGATTCATGTCTTGAAGATATCCTGATTCCTTTACCGTAAAACTGATATCCGCTGGTCATCTGCCATGCACGGCACACAATAACAAAGCCGGGAACTTTTCCTGTGAAAAAGCTCCCGGCTCACTTTTAGCGGCGAACCGCCAAAGCGTCAAGCTACTGTTATTATGACTGACCTCTGAAAACCGATCCCGGAGGGACGGTTCCGGAGATCCGGACCTTGTTCCCATCAACTTTTTACGGCTGATGTTCACACTGATCCCCGTTCCTGTTATGCGGTCCAGGAAGTATCCCGAAGGAGATCCTGAGTGACCTGACTGAGATAAACCAACCCTAAGGCTTTTTGATCTCAACTTAACATCTCAAAGAACAAGTCCTTTATCCCTTACTTGATGATTCAAATATAGCATAACAAACCTTTGCAAAACAAATTTTTTGCTTCATGTTTGCAAACATTAAAATAACAGCATTAATCAACAAATTGTTAATAACCTTAGATGCCTGAATTCTACCCGTTTAAATATTTAAAAGGAGGTGAAGAACATAGTTATCAACAACCACAACAATGGTATTATATTTCCCTTTTAACAAAAGTTCATATATTTTATTCGGAAACAGCGGTCAGTTAAAAGTAATTAAAGACATATTTTACCACCACAGATCAAGAACCACCGGCAAATGATCGCTGAATCCACCTGAATGCCTGAACCCTTCATATGTACGAAATGGCTTGTATCCAAACCAGGCATTATCGGGAACAAGCAGAAAGCCGGCCGAAAACACTGAGGTTGATTGTGAACAGGTTTGCAGACCATCCCCACCCTTAAGCAATGACCCGGAAACCATGAACTGGTCAAAGAGAAACCATTCTCCCTGAAATTTAAGGCTTCCGTGATTGTTTTTTTTATTTTCAAGGGAAATATTGTAAAGCTCCCCTGTTTCGGGATTATCATAACCAAACCCTGCTCCAAGGTAGTCTTTCAAACTTTTATCGTTGGGTTCGTCATTAAAATCACCCATGATAATAATCTTTGTGCCGGTATTGATATTGAAAAGGGAATCTGCAAATGAACGCAAAAGGGAAGCAGCATAAATCCTGTAGGGTTCGGTTGCAGCCTGCCCTCCCCACCGGGAAGGCCAGTGGTTGACGAAAACATGAAGGGTGTCATTTTCTCCGGCAACACCTTTTAAATAAACTATATCTCTTGTGCCCGTCAGACTGTCGAAAGGAAATATGACAGGAATGAATTTGGTGTCCAGCAATATAAAATCATCCGGCCGGTAAAGTACTGCAACATCAATTCCCCTGCTATCGGCCGAGTTTCTGTGAATAATCTCGTACCCGGAACTATTCAGGCCGGTATTATTGACCAGCATCTCCAATACATACCTGTTCTCCACTTCACATAAACCGATTATAGCCGGGAAGTGCCACCCGCCAGCAGCAGCCAGTGCCCTGTAAAGATTATTCAGTTTATTATTTAAGCGATAGGTGGTCCACCGCCTGTCACCTGATGGCGTAAAAGCATCATCATCTTTTTTCGGATCATTAAATGTATCAAACAGATTTTCAACATTATAAAAAATAATCCTGAAAAATCCCGGCTCGGAACCAATATTATAAACTGAATGCCGGATATCCGCATAAAACCCGGTAATAAAACAACCCAATATTATCCAGGCCCACAAACGCAGCACAGAGTATATGAATTTTCGTTTCAGAACAGTTTTTTTTAAACAGTGTAAAATCAATCTCCATCATCTCTTTCTATCGCACCCATATCAGGGGCATCATCTGAAGTCCTGCTTTTTCCCTCAAAATCCAGAGGATAAAGATTTCCTATGGAGGGATCTCCGGTATCGACGGCAGGAGAATCTTCATTCAATCTGAAATCGGAGGCATATGGATCAACAAAACCTGGAATGGTATCTGTAATACAATTATCAAATATTTGGGGGTAAGCAGCAAGAAAAGACTCCGGAATGCCGACAAGAGAATGACTAAATACAACATCAAATCCTGCATCGTCATGAACCGAGAAACCAAGCTCCCGGTTAAGAGAGCCATATACAATGGTGTTTCCAAAAACAGCACTTACCGGTCTCAATTGTATATTATCCGAAATATCCTTATAATAATTCTCAATTATAACTGCCGGCGTTCGCCGGGTAGAAAAACTCCGGTAATTGGCAAAAGTGCAGTGGTAAAAGGTATAATCACCCCCCATGGTCAGTGCAGCAGCATAATAACCGCAATCGGCAATTATTGTGTTATAAGAATGTATCACGGCTCCCCTGGCAAGTAACCCTGCATATGTCATATTCTCAATGCGGGTGTTGGCCAGATAAAGTGTGGGGCTGTCATGACTGCCAATTTTATCGGCCACGATTCCGTTCACGGCATTTCTGATCCTTGCATTTACAAATCTGTTGCCGGAACTTCCGGCCATTAACCATATACCCTCCCATTGTCCCGGAATATTCCTGTATTCTTTTTCTGTACGTGCACCTTCAAAAATAACAGGGTCATCATAAGTGCCTTCGGCTACTATACTGCCGGCCACATAAATCCGCGAATTACTATGGAAATGAAACCGCACGCCCGGTTCAAGATTCAGCACATGACCGGAGTCAACCAGGATGCAGTCATAAACCAGGTATGGCTTCCCGGCAGATAAGGTTTGGCTTGTAAGAGTATCTCCCCTGATAATATTCACATCCTGCCCCCAGGCTAGCAGCTTCACATCCTGAATGTTACTGTTAACATCAAAAACAATTGAATCTTCGACAATCATGGGCAGGTTACCCTCAACAGGGTCAATCGTGGCCTCAACAAAAATATAAATACTGTCACCTCCACTTAGGATAATATCATTGAACAAATGTCCGGATATACCGTCCACATTTATACGAAAAGGAGAACCGGCACTCCCCGATAAGCTTATATTTGAAATTTCAAGGCTTTTGTCATAAGGATTAAATACCTTGAAATATCTTGTTGCAGAACCGATACCGGTAAAAATAGTGTCGAAAAGAACCGTATCTGCCGAAAAAACAAGCTTCGCCGGCAAACCTTCATACACCGGATCCTTTTTACACGAAATGAAAATCACTCCGCTTATTATTAAAACAATGTATATTATTTTATATGATCTGTCAAAAGAAACCATTTTATGTGATCTGGTTATACATAAACCGACAAAAGTCAAAAAAGTGTAATTTAGCAAACAAATCAATGCCAGAAACGCCTGAATAATTTATCGGATCATGAATCCCCATGATACTGACTATCACAACATGCAATGAATAAAGCAAGGGGATCCATCCATTTGAAATACTGAACATGAATTACCTGCTAAACATAATTAATTGAATATTAACTTGATTAACCTGTTTTATTAGGATGAATTTATAAAAAGAATTTCATATATTCAAATTCAATATGATGGACCTTATCATATACAATGCTACTATATATACTGTAGATGAAAAATTTACCACAGCGGAATCGGCTGTAATCAAAAACGGTAAATTTGTTGCCACCGCAAGTAATGATGATATCATGGGCAAATACAATGCAATAAGCACGATTGATATGGAGGGCCGGTTTGTTTATCCAGGACTGATTGATACGCATTGTCATTTCTACGGATATGGCAACAGCCTTATTAATGCCGATCTTGTTGGTACGCGCTCTTTCGGTGAAATAAAAGAAATTATCCGGAAACATAACAAAGATTTTCCTTCGGAATGGATATTGGGATGCGGATGGGACCAGAATCTCTGGCCGGTGCAGGAATTTCCTCATAAAAGTTCGCTGGACAGTATTTTCCCCGGCAAACCGGTACTGCTTACAAGAATTGACGGGCATGCAGCAATTGCCAATTCGGAGGCCTTGCGGCGGGCCGGAATCGATTCAGAAACAACTGTTGAAGGAGGCGAATTTATCAAAGAAAACGGGGAGCTGACAGGAGTTCTTATAGATAATGCCATAAGCACTGTAAGACAACATGTACCTTCCCCTGAATACCAGGAGAAGGTGGCAGCACTTTTAAATGCCCAGAAAAACTGTTTTTCTGTCGGATTAACCTCCGTAGGTGATGCGGGACTGGAAAAGGATATGATAATTCTAATGAATTCACTTCAAAAATCGGGCGATCTGAAAATGAGAATATATGCCATGATTAATCCAACCCGGGAAAACTTTGAAACATTCATGCATAAGGGTATATACAAAACAGATCATATGAATGTAAGATCGGTCAAGCTTTTTGCCGACGGAGCCCTGGGATCGCGTGGTGCCAGAATGTTAGAGGAATACAGTGATGATCCCGGTAATTACGGACTGCTGGTTGAAACCCCACAATATCTGGAGAGGATTGCCCGCAGGGCGTGGGAGTATGGTTACCAGGTAAATACACATTGCATCGGCGATTCTGCAGTACGGCTTATCCTGGATATATACGGCAATATTCTTGGCGGCAACAATAACCGGCGCTGGAGGGTAGAACATGCCCAGACCGTCCACCCTGACGATTTTAAACTTTTTGGCAGGCATTCGGTAATTCCTTCTGTACAGACCACACATGCTATTTCTGACATGAAATGGGCAATACACCGTATCGGGCCCGAAAGAATTAAAGGGTCATACGCTTACAAAGATCTGCTTGAACAAAACGGATGGCTGCCGAACGGAAGTGATTTTCCCGTTGAGCATATCAATCCGCTCTACGGATTTTATGCCGGCGTAGCCAGAAAAGGCCTTGACGGATACCCCGGAGGCGGGTTCCAGATGGAAAATGCCCTTACAAGAGAACAGGCATTAAAAGCCATGACTATCTGGGCTGCAAAGGCGGCATTCGAGGAGGATGAAAAGGGAAGCATAGAACCCGGTAAGTTCGCCGACTTTATAGTGACCGACGAAGACCTGATGCAGATGGATATTGACAGGGTTCCCAAACTAAAGATCCACAGCACATACAGCTCGGGAAAAAGGGTTTATACCAGGGAGTGAGATAACTGAAAAATG
>PXAP01000124.1 GCA_003567115.1 Bacteroidota bacterium | reverse complement strand
TTGATATTTGTTGTTAAGATTTTCTGATTATTTCACTGATTGCGGCAGCCAGTTCAACAAGCTTATTACAATCAACAATCCCGATATTGTCTTTCGGGGTATGTGTAATATCCTGGTTATCTATATTTTCAATAAACCAATCTGAAGATACTGCAAGTGCCGGCCTTCCATAATGAATAAATATGCTGTGATCACCCTGGCGCCAGGGTTTACCTTTTCTGCCGGTTACATTGTATCCATTGCCCGGAATCCTTTCTGATCTGGAAACAAGGATTACCTCTTTCCCGGTAAATTCCCTGAGTCTTTTACCTTCCTCTTCGGTCATATACACGGAGGGCACGTTGAAGTCGCCGTCTTCAATCAGGGGAAAAGGATAAGCACCCCCGGCCAAAGCAGCGTTTCTGCCTGTCGCGCAAATTAGGGCTTTCGCGCCTGAGTTTTCAATTGTTCTGACAGGAGCGGGACATATGCAGTCGATGAGTTGTAATAACACCTGTGGAGATTTGCGGCCCATCCCCCAAGGCTTACCCCGCATGTAATAACAGGGGCACTGCTTGTTACCCTGATCTCATAAGTCCCTTCCGGATTAATCTCCGCAACAGATAATTCAGTTGACCTGATCAGTTCTTCGAAAGAGAGGCTGTCGGTGCTTCCGGCAAAAAACTTCTTGCTGCCCGACACCAGTGCACCGATATTTGCGGTTAAAATGTCAAAAAAGATATGTTTGTTCATGGCATATAATGGACTTATCAAATTCCGGGAGGGAACTGTTTTTTGCTTCTGTAAATTATCAAATAGCAGGCCAGTGCATTTAACAAACTGTTTAACAGAGGCTAAATGTTATATGGGAAATAATAATACTGTCCGCCAGCAAACATACCTGTTCGTTACCGGACACTATCAAGTTGTATACTTATATGTTTGCAGCCCTGGAACCAATATTGATGTCAATTTTGTTGTTGAGTGGCTCAGCAACGTGGCTGTAATGATTATTACCAGACCCTGGCTGAAAAATTTTGCTTATGTGATTCAGAGATTCATTGACAAAGGCCTTTGGTTTGTGTGTATATGCAGCTTTGATTATCTTCAGCATGGCATTGATAACCGGCTATTTTTCTGACTCTTGTAATACCCATTCGTGGAACGGCATTGCAGTGATTGTTTTATTTCTGGTTTCGAAAGTATCAGCCTGATCCATTGTCACTATTATTCCACTGTCAATATTAAAAAAATCCAAAGCCGCAGCCAGGCCGTCCAGTTCCCTGCTCATATTATCACTGTTGAGTTCCAGGCATACCTGGTACAATGCTGCAGGTCTCCCTTTTTTAAAAACAACGAAATTACATTCTTTCTCTTCTGAAAAATAGAATATCTCCCTGGTCTGCCTTCGAAGGTGAAGAAAAACCATGTTTTCGAAGACCCTGCCCAGGTCATCGCTGAATGATGTCGAATTAACATTAACCAGTCCTGTATCTATGGCATAGACCTTCTTCGGGTTTACTATCTGCACTTTTTGTGAATAACTGAATTTTGGTACGAAAAAGAAGAGATATGCGTCGTTAAAAAAAGAAAGATATTCCATAATGCTGGCTGAAGAGCCTATTGCAAAAATCTTGCGAAGATTGTTGCCACTGATTAGTTTGCCCGAATTGGAAATCAGCCATACTGCCAACTGCTGTAATGTAAGGGTGTTTTTAATGTTGTGACGTACAGCAATATCACGTATGATAATATCATTGAAGACCTGCATCAGTATTTCAGGTAATCCTGTTTTCAGCATTTCAGGGAAACCGCCGTTTTTAAGGTAACCGGCAGTTGTTCCGGCATCAGCTTTTGTGTTTGTAAAGTCAAGATATTCCTGGTAAGAAAACGGGAATAATTCTAATGAGAGATGTCTGCCGGTGAGTTTGGTTCCCAGTTCTTTGCTCAGCATTTTTGCATTTGACCCGGTTATGAAAACCTTGTATTTTTCATCAAGACTGAACCTGGTAAACTGTTCCCATCCTGAAGTATTCTGTATTTCATCAAAAAAGAATGTGTCAGTTTGCATTAAAGAAGCTATTTCGCGCAGGCGGTTGTAATCACCGGCATCGAATCCGGCAAGTCGCGGATCTTCAAAATTGAGGTATATACTGTTGTATTTACCCGAATTCAGGATTTGCCGAAGCAAAGTTCTTTTTCCACAACGTCTTATTCCGGAAATTATAAGTGCGTGTGAACTCAGGCCGGATAATTTACCAACAGACCGTTTCAGGCCGGTTTCTAGCTGATCAATACGTAGCTTCTGTGAGGCGATCACCTGCTCAATTATAAGCTTTGACAACATTGTAATAGCTTTTGTTAACAAAGATAGAAAGTTTTTGTTAAAAACAAAAGCACATTGAGGCACATAGCTTTGTCACGCTTGCTATGAAGAAGCGATCGTTTTCATTTATATCACCCGAGGCACCTGCCCAGGAGACTGATTTGTTGCTGTTTTCAACACAGAGCTTCGCCCCGAAGACATTTCTGTTTTTGGTCATCCTTTCGGCCACCTGGCTGAAAAACCGGCTGTTTGGGTTATCGTTCATTATTTGAGAAAGATTATCTGGTTTTATATATCAATAATAAGTAAATTTTTACAGCTTTGAAATGATTATTATTCTTATGATAAAATCAATGGAAATCATCAGACAATGAGCGATAATGCCAATGTAAATGTTTTTCCCTCAGCTCCACAATAGCCAGGCCGCACTCCATGAGTATTGCTTCTTGTTTTTTACAGGAGAAATTATTCATTAATGTTAACATACTATTGAGAAAAAGTTATTCAATCAGGATGATTGTCGGCTAAAAGAATTCTTTAACTTCGTATTTTATTGCAGTTGATATGATAAAGGAGGAAAAATTACCGTCAGATATCCTGGAAAAGCTTGATAGTTTACCCGGCAAGATCAGTAACGACAATGACATTGTTGCCTTTTTTGTTTTTGGCAGTGCAGCTACCGGTAAGTTACAACCATTAAGTGATGTCGACCTTGCAGTATTACTTGATGCTGAAATGAATAAGAGCCAGTTATTCGACAAAGAGCTTGAATTGAGATCAAAGATCTCGCAAATACTAGGATCTGAGGAATTCGACCTTGTCAATATGAATCTCGCCCCTGCAAGGTTTGTTCATAATATTCTGAGTGAAGGGAAGCTGCTTTTTTGTAAAAATAAATTGGTATTGTCTGATTTTATTGAAAAAAATACCAGGGAATATCTTGACTTCAAATATTATCGTGAAGAATTTGATCGCACTTTCAGAGAATTATTAACTGCAAAATATAATCGATAGGAGAGTGGTTTATTTTCACCTTTTCATCAGGCAGGTTAACGATTATTTTGGTTCAGGAAAAGACCGCTGATCTCCTTTAGTTTTGATTTCTAATCCTGGTGCCGTAATAAAAATAGAAAAGTGTCGACTAAGATATCTGAATTCGAATCATCACCATAAATAAAAGCCCGCTGCACGAATTATCAAGGATATTAAAAGGCGGAAATTAATTTTTAGTAGAACACTAATTGTAAACATTAATAAAATTTACAGCAAATGAAGATAGCATTGATCATACTGGGGCTGATTGTAGTGATTATAGCAGTCCTGTTCATCTATTACAGTGGTTTGAGAAGGAGTATCTTGTTACAGAGTTCCCTTACCGGGGAAAATTGCCGGTAATGATGGGCATAATGAAAGTTTATCCCGCCATGAAAAGGTTCGTAAAGGAAAACGGATTTGATGAGAATGCCTGGGTGATGAAATCTACGATATTCCGGGCAAAAAAATAGTCTATGGGAAAGAGATAGTAAAAAGGTAACCGGCATATGGCATCAGACACTATATACAAAAGCCCTGAGGGCGAGAAAGTACTGAGTAATATTTATGACAGGCAGCTGGAATCACTGAATATCGGATATGATTCCTGTATCATCCAGACAAGGTTTGGACACACACATGTGATATCTGCCGGCAACAAGAAGGGGAGACCGGTTATTATATTTCACGGGGGCAACTCCACGAATCCCTACAATCTGAAGGCTTTCCTGCATTTGCTGAAAAAATTCAGGATCTATGCCCCCGACACGATCGGTCATCCGGGCAGAAGTGCCCAGAGGGTGCTTTCTTCCCGCGACAACAGTTATGGTGAGTGGGCAGCTGATGTTATCGGGGGGATCGGACTTAAACAGGTTGGCTGCATAGGTGTCTCCTATGGAGGGGGCATACTTGCAAGACTGGCTGCGGTCAGGCCTGAGTGCATAGAAAAGGCTGCATTCGTTGTGCCATCTGGCATTGCCAATAACTCGCTGCTGAGCATAATTTTGAAGCTTGGTTTACCTATGATCAGATACCGTATGTTCCCCCGTAAGGGTAATCTCGTTGAAGCGGTCAGGCCAATGCTTCAAACCGGTGATATTGATGAAGATACCCTGGAGATGGTTGAGGCGGTATTTAAACATGTTGATGTAAAAGCCGAAATGCCACGCAATGCTTTAAGGTATGAGCTTTCCCAATTCAACGCCCCGGTTATGGTAATAGCTGCCGGCAGGGACGTGTTATTTCCCGGGAGAAAAGTTCTTAAAAGGGCTGAAGAGATCTTTGTAAATCTTGAAAGGCCGGTACTTCTCGATGAGAGCTCCCATATGTACTTTAATTGTAAATCTGACATGGACAAGGTTAACCGGTTCCTGGAGGAGTTTTTTAATTGATATGTTAAGGCTTGAAGAAAAGATACCGGTTGTGCTTGAAACACACAACTATGATAATGTGGGACTTTATGAGCTTTTTGATTATGGCTTCATTTAGTTTCACAGAAGCTGAGATCATTGCCATGAAATTTTTCAGGTGCAACAATTTTTGCTGGAATTCTTTAAGGCTGCCTTTGTGAAATGGCGTTCTTACGGCAATCAGGTTCGCTTTAGGTTGCCTCAGTAAACCACATAGTTGCACAACTAGATAGGAATACTTAAAACCGGCTTTATTCAGCCTTTATAAAAATCAGGAATATACTTTTTATGAGCTTCCAGAAGTTCGATGCCCATTTTTTTTGAGTCGCTGATCGTAAGATGGGCACAATTGGGATCAGCTGCCAGTACCATCAATGCTTCATCTACATCACGGTCATACCATGCATTAACCAGCCTCAACATGATCTCGGAATGGGGCAGGGAGATTGCCCTTACCTTTTCGGGCAATGCTCCGACAGTAAAGGGGGTGAACCCCCGGGAATCAACGATTCCGAGTGTCTCAACCACTGCACCCATAGTAAGGTTTGAGATCTGACCAACATTTACAACATTTACTACATCGG